>NZ_JASZYL010000010.1:0-239058 GCF_030316985.1 Variovorax sp. J31P179
GTGTGTCGCTGCCCCCCGAGGGGGCGCAGGCCGCCTTGGGGCGGCCCGGCGTCGGCCTAACCCAGCCCCCACGCTCCTCACTGCGTGTGTCGCTGCCCCCCGAGGGGGCGCAGGCCGCCTTGGGGCGGCCCGGCGTCGGCCTAACCCAGCCCCCACGCTCCTCACTGCGTGTGTCGCTGCCCCCCGAGGGGGCGCGGGCCGCCTTGGGGCGGCCCGGCGTCGGCCTAACCCACCGCGCCCGAGATCCGGGTCTGGGCCTGGGTCTCGTCGGCGTCATGCAGGGCGACGCGGAACACGCTGCCGCGCCCCAGCCGCGAACGCACACTGACCGGATGGCCGAGCGCGTGCGACAGCCGCGCCACGATCGCCAGCCCGAGGCCGAAGCCGTCCGAGGTGCCGGCATGGTCGGCCACCTTGTAGAACTCCAGGAAGACATCGCGCAGGTGCTCGCGCGCGATGCCGATGCCGGTGTCCCACACCTCCACCCGCAGGCCGTCGCGGGTCTGCCTCGACGCCAGCAGGATGCCGCCCTCGGCGGTGTACTTGGTGGCATTGGCCAGCAGGTTGCCGATCATCCGGCGCACGCGGATCGGATCGGTCAGAACTGTGCCGGGCGTCACGTGCATCCGGAAGGTCAGGCCCTTGGCCTCGGCCACCGGCCGGTACTGCAGTTCCAGGTCGTGCAGCAGCTGGGCCACGTCGACCCGCTCGATGTGCAGCCGCACCTGGCCCGAGTCGATGCGCGCCAGGTCGAACAGCGAATCGAACAGCGCATTCACTGCGTGCGTCGCTCGCACGATCTTGGGCGCGATGTCGGCCACCAGCTCGGGCTCGTTGCGCAGCCAGTCGGCGTACAGCGACAGCGCCAGCACGGGCTGCCGCATGTCGTGGGCGGCGCTGGCGAGGAAGCGATTCTTCATGGCCACCGCCGAGACCGCCGCCTGCCGCTGCTGAGTCAGCGAATTGATCAGGATGTGGTTGTGGAACAGCAGCTCGAAGCTGTTGCGCGCGGTCTCGTGGATGCGCCGGCCGGCCCGCAGCAGCAGCCACCAGTGCAGCACCGGCAGCATCAGGAAGCCGTAGTGGAAATGCGGCCGCTCGAACTTGAGCTCGATCATGCGCAGGATGATCGCCGCCAGCATCGTGAAGAACAGGGTGTTGACGTAGCGCCTGAGCAGCGGCGGGTGCAGCGCCAGCCCGTTGAGCGGGAAGGTGGCGACGCCGGCGACGATCAGCCAGCTCATGAACTGGTTCACCAGAGGCGTGCGCTCGAAGAAGATCAGGATCGACAGGCCCCAGGCGAAGCCGCTGGCGCTCCAGAGATAGCGGTAGCGCTCGACGAAATACTGCTGCGCCGCCGAGTCGCGATCGGCGTAGTGGCGGGCATAGAGCTGCTCGCCCCAGATCCGGCAGCCGGTGGCGACGATGCCGATGACCAGCCAGACGATCAGTTGCCAGGCCGGCACATGGCCCCAGCTCAGGCCCACCATCGCCGGCATCAGCGCCGCCGCCAGCAGGTAGGAGCCGCGCGAGGCCCGCATCAGGCTGCGGATCAATTCGCCGCGCACCCACGGTTCCGCCTCGTCGGCGGAAGCCGGTGCCGGTGTGAGGCTGGCGAACGAGGAGTTGCCAAGCCCCGCGAACGACGAATTACCGATCATGGCTATCACGCCCTTGTCATCCAGGCCAAAAAAAAAGGCCCCTCGCGAGGGGGCCCTGCATGCGGCACATGGGAGCGTGCCGCCTCGTGCCACACACCCCGGGGTGCGCCAGGCGCTAGCGCTTGATCTTAATTGGCCGGCAGCGTGTCACCGGCCAAAACATGGCCTTGTTCGTCGCGTTCGCACAACGCACCCGCCATGAAATTGCTCACTGGGCGACCACCGCGATGCCCCGGATCTGCCCCGCCTTCGCCTCGACCGCGGGACGCGGATAGCGTTCGGGCGCGAAGCGGTGCAGCAGCTCGGCCTCGCGGCCGCGCGCCAGGGCGAGGTTGGCCAGCTTCACGTGGCCGTAGCCGCGGATCGCCAGCGGCACGGCCGCGATCTGCGCCGCCAGCCGCTGGTTGGCGGTCGACAGCCCGGCCGCCAACTCGTCGAGCCGGGACTCGAAGCGCGCGATCAGCTCGCGCTCCAGGCGGCGCTCCTCGGTGTGGCCGAACAGGTCGAAGGCCGTGCCCCGCAGGGCCTTGCCGCGCGCCAGCCACTTCATCGCCGGCAGCATCCAGCCGCCGAGCCGGATCTTGACCGGCGGCTGGCCGTTCCGGGGCTTCGCGAGGAAGGGCGGTGCCATGTGGAATTCGAGCTTCAGGTCGCCCTCGAACTGTTCGGCGAGCTTCTCGCGGAAGTTGCCGTCGCTGTACAGGCGGGCCACCTCGTACTCGTCCTTGTAGCTCATCAGCTTGAGCAGGCTCTGCGCCGCATTGCGGGTGACCGGCAGCGAGGCGTCGCCGCCGGCCAGGACGGCTTCGCGCTCGCGCAGCGACAGCACCCGGGCCTCGAAGCGCCGGGCCCAGGCCTCGTTCTGGTAGCCCGCCAGATGCCGCATGCCGCGCGCCACCAGTGTGTCGAGCGATTCGTTCTCGGGCACCGCCGCGGGCGCGCCGCGGAGCGCATCGATCGCCCGCGGATCGCCGGCCGCCAGCCGGCCGAGCGAGAAGGCCATCAGATTCGACGCCACGGCGACACCGTTGAGTTCGATCGCGCGGGTCAGCGCCTCCAGGCTCAGCGGGATCAGCCCGCATTGCCAGGCATAGCCGGCGGCCAGGATGTTCGAGGCCAGCGTGTCGCCGAGAAACTCCTCGGCCAGGGTCTGGGCGTCGAAAGTCTGGATCTGGGCGCGACCGGCGACGAAGCGCATCTTCTCGAGCAGCAGCGCGGTCTTGAGGTCGGCGTCGGGGTTGCGCAGCGACTCGGCCACCGGGATCTCGTGCATGTTCGCAAGGATGCGGGTGCGGCCGTGCCGCACGGTCTGCAGCGCATCGGCCGAGGCGCCGACCACCACGTCGCAGGCCAGGATCGCATCGGCCTGCTGGGTGTCGATGCGCACCTGGTTGAGCCGCTCGGGCGTGTCGGCCAGGCGCACGAAGCTCAGCACCGCGCCGCCCTTCTGGGCGAAACCCATGAAGTCCAGCACGCTGGCCGACTTGCCTTCGAGGTGCGCGGCCATCGCGATCACCGCGCCCACCGTGACCACGCCGGTACCGCCGACGCCGGTCACCAGCAGGTCGTAGGGCGCGCTCCAGCCGTGGGCCGCGGGCCGCGGCAGCGCCGCCACGTGCTGCAGGAAGGCGTCCTTGCCGGCCGCCAGGGCGCCGCTCTTCTTGCGCAGCTTGCCGCCGCTGACGCCGACGAAGCTCGGGCAGAAGCCCTTGGCGCAGGAGTAGTCCTTGTTGCAGCTGGTCTGGTCGATCTTGCGCTTGCGGCCGAGTTCGGTCTCGTGCGGCAGCACCGCCACGCAGTTGCTCTGCACCGTGCAGTCGCCGCAGCCCTCGCACACCGCCTCGTTGATGAAGAGGCGCTTGTCCGGGTCGGCCATCTCGCCCTTCTTGCGGCGGCGGCGTTTCTCGGCGGCGCAGGTCTGCTCGTAGATCAGCACCGTGACACCCGGCACTTCGCGCAGGCGGCGCTGCACCGCGTCGAGCTCGGCGCGGTCGTGGAACTCGGTGCCGGCCGGGAACTTGCCCTTGATGGCGTCGTACTTCTCGATCGCGTCGCTCACGACGACCACCTGCTTGACGCCTTCGGACTCGACCTGGCGCGCGATCGCGTCGACGCTGATGATGCCGTCGACCGGCTGGCCGCCGGTCATCGCGACCGCGTCGTTGAAGAGGATCTTGTAGGTCAGCGTGGCCTTGGCCGCCACCGCCTGGCGGATCGCCAGGTAGCCCGAGTGGTAGTAGGTGCCGTCGCCGAGGTTCTGGAACACGTGCGGCGTGCGCGTGAACATCGAGTGCGAAACCCAGTCGACGCCCTCGCCGCCCATCTGGATCAGGCCGGCCGTGCTGCGGTCCATCCAGTTGGCCATGAAGTGGCAGCCGATGCCGGCGCGCGCGGTCGAGCCCTCGGGCACCTTGGTGCTGGTGTTGTGCGGGCAGCCGGCGCAGAAGTAAGGCACCCGCTTGACCGAGTCGCCGTCGTTGCTGAGCAGCTCGGGCGGCGTGAAGTCGCGCACGTGCTGCAGGTGGTCGCCGAATTCGGCGTGGCCCGGGAAATGGACCGCCAGCCAGTGGGCCACCAGCTCGATCAGCCGCGAAGGCCGCAGCTCGCCGAGCGCCGACACCAGCGGCCGGCCGTCGCGGTCCAGCTTGCCGATCAGGGCCGGGCGGGCCTCGGGCGGCGCGTTATAGAACAGGTCGCGCAGCTGGGTCTCGACGATCGCGCCCTTCTCCTCGACGATCAGGATCTCGTCCAGGCCCTGCGCGAAGTCCTTGATGCGCGTCTGCTCGATCGGGAAGCTCAGCCCCACCTTGTAGAGCCGCACGCCGGCGCGCGCCAGGACATCCGGCGAGATCTCGAGGCGGCGCAGCACCTCCATCAGGTCGTAGTGCGCCTTGCCGCAGGTCACGATGCCGACCTTGGCCTGCGGGCTCTCGATCACGTGGCGGTCGATGCTGTTGACGCGCGCGAAGGCCGCCACCGCCTCGAGCTTGTCGGCCAGGCGCGATTCGATGCGCAGCGACGGCAGGTCGGGCCAGCGATAGTGCAGGCCGTCGTCCGGCGCGCGGTGGCCGGTGGCGGCATGCACCGTGTCGGCATCGGCCCAGGCGGCGGCGCGGGCGTTGACGAGGTCGAGATCGACCGTGCTGCCGCTCTCGACCACCTCCGACAGCGCCGCCATCCCGACCCAGGCGCCCGAATAGCGAGACAGCGCATAGCCGTAGAGCCCGAACTCGAGGTACTCGGCCACCGAGGCCGGCTGCAGCACCGGCATGCTCCAGGCCACGAAGGCATGGTCGCTCTGGTGCGGCATCGACGACGAGACGCAGCCGTGGTCGTCGCCCGCCACCACCAGGACCCCGCCGTGCGGCGACGAGCCGTAGGCGTTGCCGTGCTTGAGCGCATCGCCGGCGCGGTCGACGCCCGGGCCCTTGCCGTACCACATCGCGAACACGCCCTCGACCGTGCGCTCGGGGTCGGATTCGACCCGCTGGGTGCCCAGCACCTGGGTGGCGGCCAGTTCCTCGTTGATCGCCGGCACGAAGCGGATGCCGGCTTCCTCGAAGCCCTTGCCGGCCTTCCAGATCGCCTGGTCGACCATGCCCAGCGGCGAGCCGCGGTAGCCGCTGATGAAGCCCTGGGTGCCGAGGCCGCGGGCCGCGTCGCGCTGGCGCTGCATCAGCAGGATGCGGATCAGCGCCTGGGTGCCGGTCAGGAAGACGGCGCCCGATGTCGCCCACAGGCTGTCGCTCAGCTTGTAGTCGGCGCGCAGGACGTTCGGATCGTGGGGAAGGCTTTTCATATGGCCGAAATTGTTCCATCGCGCGGCGAGTAAGTGCTTCTTCAATACACTATGGAATCCCCCTGATTGGAGGATGAAATACTCCAAATACGCCATGAATGTCGATTCCATTCTTCTTGACGCCCACAGCCTGAAGATCCTTTTCGAGCTGCAGCGCGATGCGCGGCAGACCGTGCAGCAGATCTCGGAGGCCGTCGGGCTCTCGCCGACACCGTGCTGGAAGCGCATCAAGGACATGGAGGCGGCCGGCGTGATCCGCGGCTACACCGCCTTGATCGACCGCGAGAAGGTCGGCCTGCACGTGGCGGCGGTGGCCGAAGTCAACCTCGACCGCCACAGCGAATCGCAGGTGCAGAGCTTCGAGGACGCGGTCGCCGCCAGCCCGCAGATCACCAGCTGCGTGTCGGCCACCGGTCCGGCGGACTACATCCTGACGGTGCTGGTGCAGGACATGAAGCACTACGAGCGCTTCCTGCACGAGACCCTGTTCAGCCTGCCGGGCGTGACGCATGTGCGCTCGAGCATCGTGCTGCGGCAGGTGAAGTCGGAGATGGCCTTGCCGATCGAGCAGGCGGTGCAGCCGGCCGCGCCGGCGCGCGGGCGGCGGCGCTGAGGGGCGCGTTGTGCCGGCCCGCGACAAGTGATACGGTCCGATTCCCGTCTGCTGCTGACGCTCAGGCAAAGGAATTCCCGTGGACCAGAAACACCCCCTGCAACCGGGAGAAGCGGCGCCCGCGTTCTCGCTTCCCGCGGCCAATCACGAAGGCCGGGTGTCGCTCGCCGACCTGCGCGGCCGTCCGTTCCTGATCGGCTTCTTTCGCGGCTTGCACTGCCCGTTCTGCCGGCGCCAGGTGCTGCGGCTCGGCGAGGTCCAGCCGGCGCTGCACGCGGCCGGCATCGACACCGTGGCCGTGATCAACACGCCGGTCGAGCGCGCCAGCCTCTACTTCCGCTATCGGCCGACGCCGGTCATGCTCCTGAGCGACCCGGACTGCCTGACCCACCAGGCCTTCGGCGTGCCGCGGGCCGAGTTCCTCCCGGAGGGCAGCACCGACAGCCCCCGGTGGCCCTACCTCGCGAGCATGGCCGAGTTCGAGGCGGCGCGCATCAACCCGACCGGCGAGCTGCCGGAACCGATGAACCCGATGGCGGCCAACCCGGTACTGAATGCCAAGGACGGCTTTGCCATGACCGAAGCCGACGAGGCGATCCTGGCCAGCCACCCGACCCAGCTCGCCGGCCACTTCCTCATCGATGCAGAGGGCATCGTCAGCTGGGTGCAGATCGAGGCCATGGACGGGCCGAACAGCATCTCCCTCTTCCCGACTGCGGCGGATATCATCGCCGCCACCGGCGGCCTCCGACACTGAGTGGCGCGGTGTTCCTGGAAGCCCGATCTTGTACAGCTGCACCTCACTGACCCAAGACTCCGAGGTACGACGCGCCGTCTGCCTCTGCCATCGCCCTGAACTCCAGGCCTTGACCCGCCGCATCGACGCCGATCTGTCGCGCCGCGGCTTCGTGGCAGGCATGGCGGCTTCCGTGGCCGCGCTCGGCCTTCCGTTCCGCGTCCAGGCCCAGACGCCGGCGCCATCGAAGGTCCTGTTCACCAACGTGCGCCTGTTCGACGGCAAGTCGCCGACGCTGCGCGACGGCCTGCACCTGCTGGTCGACGGCAACCGGATCCAGTCGATCGGCGCCGGCACGCCCGCTGCGCCCGACGGGGCCCAGACCATCGATGCACGCGGCCGCGTCCTGATGCCGGGGCTGATCGACGCCCACTGGCATTCCCTCTTCGCCGCCCTGCCACTGCCGGTGCTCCTGCAGGGCAATATCGGCTACATCCACATGGCCGCCGCCGCCGAAGCCCAGCGCACGCTGATGCGGGGCTTCACGACCGTGCGCGATCTCGGCGGCCCGGCCTTCGCCTTCAAGCAGGCGATCGACGAAGGGCTGACGCCAGGGCCGCGCATCTATCCCTGCGGCGCCATGATCACCGGCAGCGGCGGCCACGGCGACTTGCGCGGCTTGTCCGACCTCCCACGCTCGCCCGGCGTCCCGAGCGCCGTCGAGCGCACGGGCGCGGCGGCCATCGTCGACAGCCCCGACGAGATCCGCCTGCGGGTGCGCGAGCAGCTGACCCAGGGCGCTTCGCAGATCAAGCTGGTGGGCGGCGGCGGCGTCTCGTCGCCGCGCAGCCCGCTCGACCTGACCACCCTCTCCGAGGCCGAGTTGCGCGCCGCCGTCGAGGTCGCGAAAGACTGGAACACCTACGTCGCGGTGCACGCCTATGCACCCGCCACCGTGCAGCGAGCGGTCATGGCCGGCGCGCAGTGCATCGAGCATGCGCACCTGATGGACGACACCACCGCGCGGATGATGGCCGACAAGGGGGTCTGGCTGAGCACCCAGCCCTTTCTCTCCGAGGAAGACACGGGCGCGCTCACGGGCCCCAACAGGGTCGCGGCGCTCCAGGTGTTCGCGGGCACCGACAACCTCTACAAGCTGGCGAAAAAGTACAAGCTCAAGACCGCGTTCGGCTCCGACATGCTGTTCGCGCCGGCGCTCGCGAAGCGGCAGGGCACCATGCTCACGCACCTGACGCGCTGGTATTCGAACCCGCAGATCCTCTCGATGGCGACGGCCGACAACGCGCAGCTGCTCGCCCTGTCGGGCCCGCGCAATCCCTATCCGGCCAAGCTGGGCGTGCTCGAGCAGGGCGCCTACGCCGACCTGCTGCTGGTCGACGGCAATCCGCTGGACGACGTGTCGCTGCTCGCCGATCCCGATGCCAGCCTGGTGGTCATCATGAAGGACGGCAAGATCCACAAGAACCTCATCAAGGGGTGACGATGCCGCCCATCGTCATGGCGCTCATCCCGACGGTGCTGCTGCTGGTCTGGATGGGTTTTTTCATGATGGGCTCGCTGCCGCTGCTGGTGCTCAAGCACGACACGCCGCTCGACTCGCGCTTCATCCGCGGCCTCTTCAACGTCTACTACCTCGCCGTGATGCTGACGGCCGGCGCGGCGGCCCTGGGCTACGCCTGGACCGCGAAGCCTGCCTTCGCCCTGGGCATGGCCTGCATCGCCACCCTGGCCTTCGCGCTGCGCCGCTGGCTCGTCATCCCGCGCATGGACCTGCTGCGCGACTCGATCCCGGCCTCCGACACCGCGATCTCCCGTTTCCGCCAGCTTCACATCGTCGGCATGATGCTCAACGTGGCGGAGCTGGCCACCGTGGCCTGGGCCCTGACGCGGCTGGGGCTTTGACCCACCCCTGAACCATGACCGACCTGCTTTCGCTCTATCCGCCGATCGAGCCCTACGAGACCGGCATGCTCGATGTCGGCGATGGCCACCGCATCCACTACGAACGGGTCGGCACGCCGGGCGGCAAGCCGGCCGTCTTCCTGCATGGCGGCCCGGGCGGAGGCATCTCGGCCGACCATCGCCGGCTGTTCGACCCATCGCGCTACGACCTGCTGCTGTTCGACCAGCGCGGCTGCGGCCGTTCGACGCCCCATGCCGGGCTCGAGGCCAACACCACCTGGCACCTGGTCGCCGACATCGAGCGCCTGCGCCAACGCGTGGGCGTTTCGCAGTGGCTGGTGTTCGGCGGCTCGTGGGGGTCGACCCTGGCCCTGGCCTATGCGCAGAAGCATCCCGAGCGCGTCAACGCGCTGGTGCTGCGCGGCATCTACACCGTGACCCGGGCGGAACTCGCCTGGTACTACCAGTTCGGCGTGTCGGAGATGTTCCCGGCGCAGTGGGAGTGCTTCCAGGCGCCGGTGGCCGAGGCCGAGCGCGGCGACATGATCGGTGCCTACCGCCGGCTCCTTACCGGCGACGACCCGGCGCGCCAGCTCGAGGCGGCCAGGGCGTGGAGCCTCTGGGAAGGCCAGACCATCACGCTGCTGCCCGATCCCTCGATCGCGGCGGCCCACAGCGACGGCCATTTCGCGCTCGCCTTCGCCCGCATCGAGAACCACTATTTCTCGCACGGCGCCTGGCTCGACGACGGCCAGCTGCTGCGCGACGCCGATCGGCTGCACGGCATCCCCGGCGTGATCGTGCATGGGCGCTACGACATGCCCTGCCCGGCCCGCTACGCGCATGCGCTGCACAAGGCATGGCCGGAATCCGAGTTCCACCTGATCGAAGGCGCCGGCCATGCCTGGTCGGAGCCGGGCATCCTGGACCAGCTGATACGGGCGACCGATCGCTTCGCCAAAGACTGAACCGGCCGAGGCTGCCTGTTTTGGAGGCATCGTGTCGGAAGCCAAGCCTGGAGCCCTTCCCCGGAGTTACCCCTGACGTTGTCCACAAGGCTGTCCACGGGGGCGGTGGAGAACAGGCCCGGGCGCACTCTTTTTTTCGTACGTGCAAAATAATCCTTTCACTTGCTACGCCTTCGACCCCACCAAGCTCGCTGCCAACGTGGCAAAGCACGGCGTCTGGTTCTCGGCGGCTGACGAGTTCGAATGGGAATCGGCGCTGGTGGTGGTGGACTCGCGCAAGAGCTACGGCGAGCCCCGTCTTCGGGCGCTCGGCCTGATCGGCGAGCGCGTACATGCCATGGTGTTCAGCCTGCGCAACACCAGCGTTCGGATCATCAGCCTGCGCAGGGCGAACAAGCGAGAGGTGCGGATGTATGAAGACCAAAGCTAAGGCGGATCGAAAGATCCGCGTACCGACCGATGCAGATGATGCAGCGATCAATGCCGGCATCGCGGCGGACGACGAGAACCCCGAATGGACCAAGGAAGATTTCGCGAAGGCGAAGTCCGCGGTCGAGGTGCTGGGCACCGAAGTCGCTGGCAAGTTGGCAGCGATGAAGCGCCCGCGAGGACGGCCGGCCGGCAGCATCAAAGAGAACGCGAAGGTGCCGGTCACCATGCGCGTTGATCCAGACGTTCTCGAAGCGATGCGGGAGACCGGCACGGGCTGGCAGACGCGCGTCAACGACGTGCTGCGGCGCGAGTTCATTCGGCGCAGGTAGGTCACTGCTGTCAAACGCGATCCAAACCGTCATGACGCAAAAAAGCCCCGGCTGGCGGGGCTTTTATGGGCTTTTTCGATGCACCGCGAGGCGCGTCAGGAAGCCAGTCCTGGAGGAGAGGGAGGGATTCGAACCCTCGGTACTATCGCTAGTACGCCTGATTTCGAGTCAGGTACATTCGACCACTCTGCCACCTCTCCGGTGTCTGTCGAGCCAACGATTATAGCAGCACTTTCTGGCCGATTTTTCAGCCTCGCAGCACTTCGAGGCCGCCCAGGTACGGCCGCAGCGCCGCCGGCACCCTGATCGAGCCATCCTCGTTCTGGTGGTTCTCGAGCACCGCGACCAGTGCCCGGCCCACCGCCAGGCCCGAACCGTTGAGCGTGTGCACCAGTTCGTTCTTGCCCTGCGCATTCTTGAAGCGGGCCTGCAGCCGGCGCGCCTGGAAGGCCTCGCAGTTCGACACCGAGCTGATCTCGCGGTACGTGTCCTGCGCCGGCAGCCAGACCTCGAGGTCGTAGGTCTTGCTGGAACCGAAGCCCATGTCGCCGCTGCACAGCAGCACCACCCGGTACGGCAGCTCCAACGCCTTCAGCACCGCCTCGGCGTGGCCGGTCATGGCCTCGAGCGCCTCGTAGCTCTTCTCGGGATGCGTGACCTGCACCATCTCGACCTTGTCGAACTGGTGCTGGCGGATCATGCCGCGCGTGTCGCGCCCGGCGCTGCCCGCTTCCGAGCGAAAGCAGGGCGTGTGGGCGGTGAGCCGGATCGGCAGCTGCGCCTCGGCCACGACTTCGTCGCGCACGAAGTTGGTCAGCGGCACTTCGCTGGTCGGGATCAGGTAGAGCGCCGAATGGTCGGGTGCGGGCTCGCCGTCTTGCCCGCCCTTCTTGGCGGCGAACAGGTCACCTTCGAACTTGGGCAGCTGGCCGGTGCCGCGCATCGAATCGGCATTGACGACGTAGGGCACGTAGCACTCGGTGTAGCCGTGCTGCTCGGTCTGCAGGTCGATCATGAACTGCGCGAGTGCCCGATGCAGCCGCGCGATCGGGCCTTTCATCACCGTGAAGCGCGAGCCCGAGAGCTTGGCGCCCATCTCGAAATCGAGGCCCAGCGGGGCGCCGAGATCGACGTGGTCCCTGGCGGCGAATCCGAGCGGCGTCGCCGAGCCGCCGTCGCCGCCCTGCGGGCTCCAGCGCCGCACCTCGACATTGGCATGCTCGTCCTCGCCGACCGGCACGCTGGCGTGCGGCAGGTTCGGCACCGCCAGCAGCAGCGCCTGCAATTCAGGCTGGATCGCATCGAGGCGCACCAGCGAGGACTCCTGCTCGGCCTTCAGCGCGTTGACCTCGGCCATCAGCGCGTCGACCGGCTCGCCCTTGGCCTTCAGGGGCCCGATCTGCTTGTTGAGGCTGTTGCGCCGGGCCTGCAACTCCTCGGTGCGGGTCTGCAGCGTCTTGCGCTCGGCCTCGAGCGCGCTGAACTTCGCGACGTCGAGGAAGGTCTGGTTCTTCTTGCGAGTTTCGAGGCGGGCAACGACCGAGGGGAGGTCCTTGCGTAACAGTGTGATATCGAGCATGGACGTGATTTTAGGTGCGCGTAGCATCCCACCCATTCCCCAAGGAGTTGCGATGCAAGCCTACCTGACCTTCAACGGCAACGCGGCCGAGGCGCTCGCGTTCTACGCCCAGGCCCTGAGCGGAAAGATCCTCTTCAGCATGACCTTCGGCGAAAGCCCGATGGGCGCCGAGACGCCGGCCGACTACAAGGGCAAGATCATGCACGCCACGCTCGAGGCGCGCGGCCACCAGCTGATGGCGTCCGACGCCCCGCCCGGCTATCCGTTCAAGGGCTACCACGGCTTCTCGCTGTCAGTGCAGGCCAAGGACGTGAAGGAAGGCGAAAAGCTCTTCAACGCCCTCGGCGCCGGCGGCAAGGTGACGATGCCCTACGCGCCCACCTTCTGGTCGACCGGCTTCGGCATGCTCGAAGACAAGTTCGGCGTGCCCTGGATGGTCAACACCGAGCAGGAGCCCGCGAAGGCCTGAGAGTCCCCCGCGTCGCGTGCGATCCACGGTGCACGGAAACACCGGCCGGCGAAGCCTCGCCCCTTCGTGAAACACCGCGGAACCGGCTCCGCCGGGCCGCTGGTGTTGCCCCCGGTAGGGGGTGGGCGGCTACACGAAGTGAGCCAACCTGGGGGCGAGCTTTACGCCAGCGTCCCCGGATCGACGTTGGCCCCGCAAACGATCAGGCAGACCTTCTCGCCTTCGCGCGGCGCATAGGCGCCGGTCTGCAGCGCGGCCAGCGGCAGCGCCGCAGCGGCCTCGACCCCCAGCTTGAGCTCTTTCCACAGCCACGACTGGGCGGCGCGGATGGCATCGTCGGGCAGCAGCAGCGCATCGCCGACATGGTGCTGCGTGAGCGCCCAGGCGATCCCGCCGATGCGCTTCGCGCCGAGCGAGTCGGCCGCGATGCCACCGACCTCGACGTCGACCGGCTCGCCCGCCTCGCGGGCCCGCACCAGCGTCGGTGCGCGCTCGGGTTCGAGCGCCACCACGCGGCTGCGCCGTTCGAACCAGGCCGCCAGCCCGCCGATCAGGCCGCCGCCGCCGACGCTCACCAGCACCGCGTCGGGCAGGCCGCCCTGCTGCTCGATCTCGCGGCCCAGCGTGCCCGCACCGGCCACCACCTCCGGCTGGTCGTAGGCATGCGTGAGCAAGGCGCCGGTCTCGCGCTGCCGCTGCAGACAGGCCGCGAGCGCATCGGCGTATGCGGCACCGCCGACCACCACCCTGGCACCGAGCGAACGCAGCCGGGCACGCTTGGCCTCCGGCGACATCTCGGGCAGGAAGACTTCGCAAGGCACGCCGAGCGCCTGCGCGGCCGCCGCAGTGGCGATGCCGGCATTGCCGCCCGAGGCCACGATGGCGCCGCTCGGCGGAATCTCGTTGGCCAGCAGCCGGTTCATCATGCCGCGCGCCTTGAAGCTGCCGCTCACCTGCAGGTGCTCGAGCTTGAGCCAGACTTCGACACCCGGCGTGTCCACGCCCAGCGCCCGCCCCGGGAGCTTCCACAGCGGCGTCTCGCGCAGGAAGTGCGGCGCGCGCTCGCGAATCCGGCGCGCGGCGGCCTCGACGTCGCCGCGCCAGTCTTGCTGCAAGTCGCCGCTCACGAGATGTGCCCCGGCGGCGGGATGTCTTCGAGCTTGAGTCCCTTGGGCAGCGGAAACTTGAGGGTCTCCTGGATGCCGTCCATCTTGCGCACGGACACCGCGCCCAGGGCCTTGATGCGGTCGATCACCTCGCGCACCAGCACCTCGGGCGCCGAGGCGCCCGCCGTGAGGCCGATGCGGGACTTGCCCTCGAACCATTCGGGCTGCAATTCTGCGGCGGAGTCGACCATGTAGCTTTCGGTGCCGAGGCGCTGCGAGAGTTCGCGCAGCCGGTTGCTGTTGGAACTGGTCGGACTGCCGACCACGATCACCAGGTCGACCTGCGGGCTCAGCATCTTGACCGCGTCCTGCCGGTTCTGCGTGGCATAGCAGATGTCCTGCTGCTTGGGCTCGCGCACGCTCGGAAAGCGCGCCCGCACCGCGGCCGAAATCTCGGCCGCGTCGTCGACCGACAGCGTGGTCTGCGTCACGACCGCGAGCTTCGCGGTCTGGGCCGGCGCCACCTGCGCCACGTCCGCCACGTCCTCGACCAGGTGGATGCCGCTCGACAGCTGCCCCATCGTGCCCTCGACCTCGGGGTGTCCCTTGTGGCCGATCATGATGAACTCGTAGCCTTCCTTGGCCAGCTTGGCCACTTCGACGTGGACCTTGGTCACCAGCGGGCAGGTGGCGTCGAAGATCTCGAAGCCGCGCGCGCGCGCCTCGGCCTGCACCGCCTTGCTGACGCCGTGGGCGCTGAACACCAGCGTGGCGCCGGGCGGCACGTCGGCCAGGTCCTCGATGAAGACCGCGCCCTTGGCCTTGAGCTCGTTGACCACGTAGGTGTTGTGCACGATCTCGTGGCGCACGTAGATCGGCGCGCCGAACTTGGCAATGGCGCGCTCGACGATCTCGATCGCGCGGTCGACGCCGGCGCAGAAACCGCGCGGCTCGGCCAGGATGACTTCTTCGATTCCGTTCACAGCACGCCGATCAGCTTCACTTCGAAGGTCACGGGCTGCCCTGCGAGTGGATGGTTGAAATCGAAGCGCACCGCGGTCGCGTTCGACTCGATCACCGCGCCGGCATAGCTGCCGGTGCCGTCGGGCGTGGGGAACTGGATCACGTCGCCGATGGCGTATGGCTCGTCGGGGTCGCCGATCTGGGTCAGCAGCTTGCGCGCGACCCACTGCTGCATCTCGACATTGCGCTCGCCGAAGGCCTCGCCCGCCGGCAGCTCGAAGGTGGCGTGCGCCCCTTCCGCCAGGCCGATCAGGCGCTGCTCGACCGCCGGCGACAGCTCGCCGGTGCCGAGCGACAGCGTGGCCGGCTTGTCGTCGAAGGTGTTGATGATGTCGCCCGCAGGACCGGACAGCCGATAGTGCAGCGTGAGGAAGGAACCGGGCGTGACGACGGCGGCGGTGGAAATCGAAGACAAGGTGAGGGGTCCCTATAGACTGGGCCCCTATTTTAGGGAGTGGGGTCAGAACCCCGTAGGCACCATGTCTTTCAAGGACTTGCCGGATGGCGCGCGGCCGCGCGAGCGACTCATCTCGCTCGGCGCCGGTGCGCTGGCCGATGCCGAACTGCTGGCGCTGCTGCTGCGCACCGGCCTGCGCGGCAAGAACGTGCTCCAGCTCTCGCAGGAATTGCTGGATCGCTTCGACGGCCTTTCCGGCCTGCTCCACGCCGGGCTCGACGACCTGAAGCAGGTCAAGGGCCTGGGCGGCACCGCCAAGCGTGCCGAACTGGCGGCGGTGCTCGAGCTCGCGCGCCGCGCGATGGCCGAGCGGCTGAAGGAGCGCGCGGTCTTCGACTCTCCCGGCGCCGTCAAGCAGTACCTGCAGCTGCACCTGGCCGCCCGGCCGCATGAAGTCTTCGCCGCCCTGTTCCTCGACGCCCAACACCGGCTGATCGCCATGGAAGAGCTGTTCCGCGGCACCCTGACCCAGACCAGCGTCTATCCGCGCGAGGTGGTCACGCGCGCGCTGCACCACCACGCCGCCGCCGTGGTGCTGGCGCACAACCACCCGAGCGGCTCGGTGGAAGCCTCGCGCGCCGATCAATCGCTCACCCAGACGCTGAAGGCCGCGCTGGCGCTGATCGACGTGCGCGTGCTCGACCACGTGATCGTCGCTCGCGGCGGCGCGCTGTCCATGGCCGAGGGCGGCATGCTCTGAGAACACTTCCGTTGTAGCCAACAATAGAAACTAAACGTAACTGATCTGGGTTCGACCGACAATGCCGGACCCCAAGGATGCAAAGGTGGCCGTGGAAGACATATTGATCGTCGATGACGACCCGTCGGTGCGCAAGCGCCTTGAACGGGTGACCGCTCAAGCGGCACCGCAGGCCCGCTGCGCGATGGCCGGTTCGCTGGCCGAAGCGCGCGAACAGCTGTCGGCCGGTCGCTTCGACTTGGCGCTGCTCGACATCGGCCTGCCGGACGGCAACGGTCTCGAACTCCTGCCCTGGATGCAGGCCCATGCACCCACGGTCGACGCGGTGGTGGTCTCCAGCCTCGGCGACGATGCGACGGTGCTGCAGGCGATCCGCGGCGGCGCCGTCGGCTACCTGCTGAAGAACGGCAGCGACGCCGAACTCGAGCTGTCGCTGGGCAGCATGCGGCGCGGCGGCGCGCCGATCGATCCGGTGATCGCACGGCGCATCCTCCAGCTGATGGCCGCGCCGCAACCCGCTCCGGTCGCGCTTGCTAACATCGGCGCGGCCCCGGCGACCACGTCGCCCGCCGAGCTGAGCGCCCGAGAGACGCAGGTGCTGCAGCTGGTGGCGCAAGGCCACAGCAACCGCGAGATCGCCCAGAGCCTCTCACTGTCCATCAACACCGTCGAATGCCACGCCAAGAACATCTACCGCAAGCTCGCGGTGCACTCGCGCGCGGGCGCGGTGTACAGCGCGCGGGTGCAGGGCTTGCTGCCCTGATCCGGGCGGCTGGATGGATGTTCGGCTGGCTGCTCGCCGGCCTGCTTTTCGCCACGACCGCCCAGTGCGCCGTCCCCCCAACGGTCGGCCAGGGCTTCGACAGCATCGAGGCCGCCCGATCCGACTGGCAGGCCTCCAGCCCGCCCGCCGATGGCTGGACGCCCGTCAGCCTGCCGGACGCCTGGGCCACGCGCTGGCCGGGGTACGACGGTGTCGTCTGGTATCGGTTCCGCTGGACCGGCGCCGCCGCGTCGCCGCCGCGCGGCCTGCTGGTCGAGTACGCCAACATGGCGGCGACCTTCATCCTGAACGGCAGCTTGATCGGCGGCGACCACGGCCTGGTCGAGCCGCTCTCGCGCGGCTGGAACCTGCCGCGCTACTGGGTGCTCGACGCACCGCTGCTGCGTCCGGGCGCCAACGAGCTGCTGATCCGCGTCTCGGGACTCGCGATCTACCAGGCCGGCCTGGGCCCGGTGAGCCTCGGCGCGCCCGAGGTGCTGCGGCCGGCCTACCGCGAATCGCTGCTGATGCGCCGCACCCTGCCGCTGCTGGGCATCGGGCTGACCCTGGTCATGGGCGTGCTGTACGGCATGCTGTGGCTGCTGCGCGGCAGCGAGCGCTCCTATGGGTGGTTCAGCCTGTTCTCGCTGATGTGGGTGCTCTACTCGCTGAACTACGTCGCGCTCGGGACCTGGCCCTTCTCGAGCACCGAGGCCTTCCAGCGCGCCAACCACGTGGCGCTGGTCGCCAGCATCGTCTGCTTCTTCATGTTCGCGCTGCATTTCTGCGAGATGGCGCGGCCACGGGTCCTGCGGGCGACGCTGCTGGTCGGCGCCGCCGCACTGGCGGCATTGATCGCGCTACCGTCGCGCCTGCTCGAGCCGGTGCGCGACATCACCGTGCTGGCCGCCCTGCTGTGCTACTTCGCCAGCTGCGCGATCATCGTCAGGCACGCCTGGGTCTCGCGCCGGCTCGAAGTCGGCGTGCTGGCGGCCTGTCTGATGCTTCCGGTGGCGGCCGGTGCCCACGACACGCTGATCTTCCTCGAGTGGCTACCCGGCACGCGCTACTACGTCAGCCTGTCTTCGAGCGCGACGCTGCTCGGCATTTCGTTCGCGCTGACCTGGCGGATGGTCAAGGGCATGCGGCTGGTGGAGCATTTCAACGCCGAGCTGCAGCAGCGGATCGACGCCGCCACCCAGCGCCTGGCGGAAGGCCTGGGCCGGCAGCACGAGGCCGAGCTGGTCCAGACCCGGCTGACCGAGCGCCTGAGCCTGGTGCGCGACCTGCACGACGGCCTCGGCATGACATTGAGCAGCCACATCCACACGCTGGGCAACCGGGGCGCCGGCGACGATGACGGCGTCGCGCTGTGGGCGCTCAAGGAAGTCAACGACGACCTGCGCCTGATCATCGAAAGCTCGGCCTTCGACGACACCGACGCGCTGGCCGACCGGCTGGTGCCGCTGCGGCATCGCTGCACCCGCCTGCTGGAGGCGGCCGGCATCGAATGCCGCTGGCAGCTGCTGGGCCTGCAGGGATGCCGCCTCGGGAGCAAGCGCGACCTGGACTTCCTGCGCGTGCTGCAGGAGGCACTGGCCAACGTGCTCAAGCACAGCGGCGCCACCCAGGTGGAGGTGGCCATCGAGGCCGTCGGGTCGCAGCTGCGGCTGTCGATCCACGACAATGGCAACGGCTTTGCCGGCGACGCCGCATCGCAGCCGTCGGGCGGCATGGGTTTGCAGAACATGCGGCTGCGGGCCGCGCGGCTCGGCGGCACACTCGACATCTGTTCGGGCGCCTCGGGCACCCTGCTCGCGCTGCATTGCCCGATCGAGGCGAGCGTCCCGGCCACCTGAACCACTTTCGCCATGCCCGCCAAATCGAACCACCTCAAGAGCCTTTCCGACCTCAAGCAGGTGCAGCGCTCGCTCGCCGAGCGGCGCGCGCAAGAGGCCGCCGAGGCGGCCGCGGACGCCGCGGCCAAGAAGAAGCGCCTGGCCGACCAGGACCTGTTCTCGCGCGCGATCGGCGCCACCCAACCGCTGCGCAGGAAGGCCTCGGTACCCCTCGCGCCCGAGCCGCCGGCGCCGATCCCGGTCCAGCAGCAGCTCGACGACCAGCGCGTGCTGCGCGAATCCCTGTCCGACGAATTCGACGTCAGCACCCTGCTCGACGCCGACGATGCGATGAGCTTCCGGCGGCCCGGCATCCACACCGACGTCACGCGCAAGCTGCGGGCCGGCGAATGGTCGATCCAGCGCCAGCTCGATCTCCACGGGATGCGCAGCGACGAGGCCCGCGAGGCGCTCGGCGCCTTCATCCGGGAGGCCTGGAAGCAGGGCGTGCGCTGCGTGCGCGTGGTGCACGGCAAGGGCCACGGCTCGCCGGGCAAGCAGCCGGTGCTCAAGGCCAAGGTGCAGCGCTGGCTGATCCAGAAGAACGAGACCCTGGCCTTCGTGCAGGCCAAGCCGGCCGAGGGCGGCGGCGGCGCGCTGGTGGTGCTGCTGGCGCCGTCGCGGCGCTGAGGGCGCTAACCGCCCTTGTTCCGCATCCAGTCCGCCGTCTGGAAGAACGACCCGCGCAGGCGCTCGCGCAAGTCCTCCGGCACGCCGGTCTCGCCCATCGCCTGGTCCATGCAGGCCAGCCACTCGTCGCGCTCGCGGATCCCGATGCTGTGGCCGCCGATGCTTTGCGGCAGATGCCGCGCGCGCAGCATCGGATGGCCGAAGCGGTCGGTGTAGTGCTGCGGCCCGCCGAGCCAGCCGCAGAGGAACCAGAACAGGCGCTGGCGCGCGTTGTCGAGCGAGCTGCCGTGCACCGCGCGCAGTTGCGCATAGGCCGGCTCGAGGTCCATGAGGTCGTAGAAGCGCTCGACCAGCGCGTGGACCGCGGCTTCGCCGCCGATCCATTCGAATGGGGTGTCGAAGGGCGGTTTGTCCTGGATTTGCATGGACGCCATTGTCCCAAGACTTGAGGCACCATCGCAGCCATGGTCGATTCAACCCCCTCCTCCCGCGGCGAAAGCTTGCCCGTGATCAACATCTCGGCCCTGGTCGCCGGCGGCCCCGGGCGCGAACAGGCGGCGGCGCAGATCGGCGTCGCCTGCCGGGCTCACGGCTTCTTCTACGTCACCGGCCACGGCGTCGACCCTGCGCTGGTGCAGCGCCTCGATGACCTGAGCCGCCGCTTCTTCGCACTCGACGAGCCGACCAAGATGCGCTGGCGAATGGCCCTCGGCGGCCGGGCCTGGCGCGGCTACTTCCCGCTCGGCGGCGAACTCACCTCCGGCCGGCCCGACTGGAAGGAAGGCCTCTACCTCGGCACCGAACTGCCTGCCGACAATCCGCTGGTGCGCGCCGGCACGCCGGTGCACGGGCCCAACCTGTTCCCCGACATCGATGGCTTCCGCGCCACTGTGCTGGCCTACATCGACGCCGTCACGCGGCTCGGCCACCGCCTGATGGAAGGCATCGCGCTGAGCCTGGGCCTGCCGGCCGACTATTTCGCCGAGCGCTACACGGCCGACCCGCTGATCCTGTTCCGGATCTTCAACTATCCGACGCAGCCGGTGCCCGACGGCATGGACGTGCACTGGGGCGTCGGCGAGCACACCGACTACGGCCTGCTCACGATCCTGCGCCAGGACGACGTGGGCGGCCTGCAGGTGCGCACGCCCGGCGGCTGGATCGAGGCGCCGCCTGTCGCGCAGTCCTTCGTCTGCAACATCGGCGACATGCTCGACCGCATGACCGGCGGGCTCTACAAGTCGACCCCCCACCGCGTGACGCGCAACACCTCGGGCCGCGACCGGCTGTCCTTCCCGCTGTTCTTCGATCCGAATTTCGAGGCCCGGGTCCGGCGCATCGAAGGGCTGGACAGCGCCGCCACGGACGACAGCGCCGAGCGCTGGGACCGCGCCAACGTCCATGCCTTCAGCGGCCGCTACGGCGACTACCTGCTGGCCAAGGTGTCGAAGGTGTTCCCGCAGTTGCGCGACGAGGTGCTGTAAACGGTCAGAAGCCGGGGTGAACGTTCGCTGCGCAGAGCACACCATCGGCGCGAGCCGTCAAGTCGGTGGCTCATCCTCGGCCACACCGCACGGCGCCACCCGGTGCCCTCGGCACGCGCCATGACCCCGCATCCACCCCGCAGCTACTCCGCAGCCTGCCGCAGCGTCGCCACCACCGGCCGCCGCAGCACTTCGCGCAGTCCCCACCAGCCGGCCGCGAGGGCCAGCGCCGCGCCCGCCAGGGCGCCGGCGATCGGCACCAGCGGCGACGCGGTCCAGGTGAAATCGAACACGAAGCGCGCCAGCGCCCAGCCGATGACCGAGGCCACGATGCTGGCCAGGAAGCCGGCCAGCAGGCCGACACCCGCCAGTTCCGCGCGCTGCACCTGCCGCAGCAGGCTGGCCCGCGCACCCACTGCCCGCATCACGGCGAACTCGCGCGCACGCTCCTCGCGGGTCGCGGTGACCGCCGCGAAAAGCACCACCAGCCCGGCCGCGAGCGTGAAGCCGAACAGGAACTCGACCGCCCGGATCACCTGGTCGAGCACCCGCTGCACCTGGCCGATGGTGGCGCTCATGTCGACGTTGGTGACGTTCGGATAGCTGCGCACCAGCGCGTTGTCGAAGCCCTTGACCTCCGGCGCGCGGAAGGCGCCCATGTAAGTCACGGGCACGTCGGCCAGCGCCGCGACCGTGTACATGACGAAGAAATTGGCGTGCATCGAGCCCCAGTCGACCTTGCGCAGCGAGGTGATCCGGGCCTCGTTCTGCTGGCCGCCGATGTCGAAGCGCAGGGTGTCGCCGAGCTTCAGGCCCAGCGTCTGGGCCAGCCCTTCCTCGACGCTCAGTTCGCCCGCGGCATCGGGCGTCCAGGCCCCCGCGGTGATCTGGTTGTGCGGCGGCGCCTCGGCGCTGTTGCTGAGGTTGAATTCGCGGTCGACCAGCCGCTTGGCGCGGTCTTCGGTGTAGTCGTCCGGCGACACCGGCCGGTCGTTGATCGCCACCAATCGGCCGCGGATCATCGGGTACCAGTCGAACTTGCGTACGCCACCGTCGCGCAGGCTCTGCTGGAAGGCGTCGCTCTGGTCGGGCATGACGTTGATCACGAAGCGGTTCGGCGCATCCGGCGGCGTGGCCGCGCGCCAGCTCGACACCAGGTCGGTGCGCAGCAGCACGAGCAGGATCAGCGCCAGCAGGCCGACCGCCAGCGCGCTCACCTGCACCACCGCATAGGCGGGCCGGGCCGAGATCTGGCGCGTCGCCAGCACCAGCCAGCGCGGCGCCGTGGTCTCGTTGACGCTGCGCCGCAGCACCTTGACGGCGAGCCAGCTCAGGAGCGCGAACACCGCCACCGCCACCGCAAACCCGCCGACCGCGATCAGCCCCAGCTTGAGGTCGCTGCTGGCCGCGACCAGCAGCGCCGCGAACCCGGCCACCCCGATGGCCAGCACGGTGATGGAGGCCGGCTTCAGGCCGCCGACATCGCGCCGGATCACGCGCAGCGGCGGGACCCGGGCGAGTTGCAGGACCGGCGGCAAGCCGAAGGCGAACAGCAGCGTGAGTCCGACGCCGAGACCGAAGGCGACCGGCCACAGGGTCGGCGCCGGCAGCGCGCTCTCGACCAGCCCCGCGAGGAGCAGCACGAAGACGTAGTGCACGCCGTAGCCGATCGCCACGCCCAGCGCGCTGGCGATCAGTCCGATGACGGCGAACTCGAAGGCATAGGCGCCGGCGATGGTGCGCTGGCTCTGGCCCAGCACGCGCAGCATCGCGCAGTCGTCGAGGTGGCTGGCCGCGAAGCCGCGTGCCGCCAACGCCACCGCCACGGCCGACAGCAGCGCCGCCAGCAGCGCCACCAGGTTGAGGAATTTCTCGGCGCGGTCGAGCGTCTGCCGCATCTCGGGGCGGCCGCTCTCGAAGGATTCGAGGCGGGCCCCACGCAGTTCGCCCTTCTTGATCGAGGCATCGACCTCGTCGCTGAAGCGCTTCACCGCCGCCGTATCGCCCGCCACCGCGAAGCGGTAGCTCACCCGGCTGGCCGGCTGCACGAGCCCGGTGCGGGCAATGTCGGCCTGGTTCAGCATCACGCGCGGCGCGAAGCTCATGAAGCCGGCGCCGCGGTCGGGCTCCAGCGTGATCACGCGAGCGATGCGCAGGCCGGCATCGCCGAGCAGCAGCGTGTCCCCGACCTTCAGCGCCAGCGCGTCGAGCAGCGGTCCGTCGACCCAGGCCTCGCCGGGCGCGGGCACCTCGCGCGTGGCCTGTCCGGGACCTTCGGCGTCGACCGCGACCTGCACCGCGCCGCGCAGCGGATAGCCGGCCGAGACCGCCTTCAGCGCCACCAGCTTGCTTGCACCGCCCTGCGCATCGCTGGCGCGCGCCATGGTCGGGAAGCCGTAGGTGCCGGCACCCGCCAGCCCGAGCGAGCGGGCCCGCTCGACGAAGGCCGGCGGCGTCGGGTTGTCGCTCGCCAGCACCGCGTCGCCGCCGAGCAGCTGGCGGGCATCGCGCTGCAGCCCGCCCTTGAGCCGGTCGGCGAAGAAGCCGACCGCGGTCAGCGCCGCCACCGCCAGCAGCACGGCGACGATCAGGAGTCGGAGTTCACCGGCGCGCAGGTCGCGCCAGAGCGTGCGCCAGCCGAGGCGAAGAAAGGCATTCATGGGCCCGACGATAGCCGAGCCGGCGGCGCCCGCGAAATCGAAGGATTTAGGGCCTGGCGCCGGCCAGCCCCGGCTGCAGCACCAGCCTCTGCGCCCCCGCGAAGCAAAGGAAGCGCCGGTTGGTCGCCCGCCCGATCGCGCACAGGCCGACCCGCTGCGCCACCTCGTGGCCCATCTGCGTGATGCCGCTGCGCGAGACGACGATCGCCACGCCCATCTGCGCCGACTTGATGACCATCTCGCTGGTCAGGCGGCCGGTGGTGTAGAAGACCCGCGCGCCGGCCAGCTGCGCCTGCATCGCGATCCAGCCGGCGATCGTGTCGATCGCATTGTGGCGGCCCACGTCCTCGACGAAGCACTGCATGCGGGCCTGGTCGCCCTCTTCGAGCGTGAAAAGGGCGCAGCCGTGCACCGAGCCGGCCGACTTGTAGGTGCTTTCCTGGAGCCGGATCGCGTCGACCAGGGCATAGAGCTGGGCCTGGGTCATGCGGGTGTCGGGCAATTGCAGGCTGTCGATGCCAGCCATGAGTTCGCCGAACACGCTGCCCTGCCCGCAGCCGGTGGTGACCACCTTCTTCGCGGTCCGCTCCTCGATCCGGTCGATGCCGGCGTGGGTCTTGACGGCCGCGGCGCCGACCTCCCAGTCGACCGTGATCGACTCGACGTCGGCCGCGGATTCGATCAGGCGCTGGTTCAGCAGGTAGCCCAGCACCAGCAGTTCGGGCTGCGCGCCGAGGGTCATGAGCGTGACCAGTTCGCGGCGGTCGACGTAGATCGTCAGGTCGCGTTCGGCAGGAATCGACACCCGGCTCGACGCGCCATGCTCGTCGACCACCTCGACTTCGCGCGTGAGCGGTGCCCGCGCCTGCGTCAGCCGCGGAAGGGCCGCTGCCACGGCCGACGGGGTTTCAGGATTCGCCATGCAGAGGACGATAGCCGAAGCCGGGCGCCTGTGGCCCAGTCACATCCTGAAGCAAGCCCGGCGCGGATTTCGTGACAAAGGTCCGCACAAAAACGAAACCTTAGTTCTCATTTTCTGAGCTTGGCGGATTTCTGCGCTCCAATGGACACATTCCACCGGAGACCCCTACATGAGCTACTACGAACACCTTCACGCACTCGAATCGCTCGAGGTGACCGTGTCCGAGCTCCTGATGGCGACCCCGGACATGAGCGATCCGCTGCTCGACCCCTCGGTCCATCAGGTGCTCAAGCTGCTGCGCGACCAGCACGCGATGGAGGCCGCATTCGCCTGCGAGTTCGTCGAAGGCCGCCAGGTCTCGCATCGCCGGGAGGACGCGCAGCGCGCCCAGTTCATCGACGAGCAGGCCGAGCCGCTCGAGCTGGCTTTCTGCAAGCAGGTGCTGCGCGCCCAGGTGCCCGCGGGCTGCTATCTGAGCGCACCGGTGGTGCTCGCCGACGGTGCGATCTACGGCACCTTCTATTCGTTCAGCTTCAATCCCGATCCGGCGCTGGAGGCGCGCGACCTCAAGAAGCTCGAGTTGGCCGCGCAGCTGGTGGCCCGTCTGATCGCCGAGCGACGCCAGGCGACGGCCATGCCGGCCCAGGCGATCGCGCCGCAAGGCCGCCCGTTGGCAGCGCAGTACGCCTGAAGTCAGCGCGCGAACACGCGGCGCTCGGGCAGGCGCCGGTTCGCGCTGCGCGCCATGTGCGCATCGATCCCCACCAGTTCGCCCGGCTGGGTCATGAGCCGAAGCGCATCGACCGGCGGCAAGGCCCGGCTGTAGAGAAAGCGCAGCTGGCAATCGCCGACCACGATCGCATCGCCGTTGACCAGGGTGTGCGACCTGACCTTCTCGTTGTTGACATAGGTGCCGTTGCGGCTGCCCATGTCGGTGAGCAGGAAATGCTCGCCGGTCCACTCGATCGCCGCGTGATGCCGGCTCACACGCTGGCTGTCGATGCAGACGCTGTTGCTGCCGGACCGCCCGATGGTGGTGATCGGACTTGCGATGTTGACCTGGCGCACGCTGCTGTTTCGAGCCAGGATGATCAGTCTTGCCATACCCCGTTCCTGTGGTTCATTGAACTGGGATCGAGCTTAGGACTTAAGTGCGCCTTCGAAAGAACGAAACAGAAGGCTTAATCCATTCCTGTTCGTTTTGGGGGCGTCAAGTTTTGGCATCCGGCCCGCGGCCCGCCGCATACAGCACGCCGCGCGGGGCCCGGCACAGCCCCCACAGCCGCAGCCCGGCCAGTTGGGCGACCTGCACGCCCATGGCCGTCGGAGCCGAGATGGTGGCGATCGCGGCAATGCCGAGGCGCGCGCACTTGCGGACCAGTTCGTGGCTGCCGCGGCTGGACAGGACGACGAAACCGGGCTCGCTGAGCCGGCCGGCGCGCGCCAGCGTGCCGAGCAGCTTGTCGAGCGCATTGTGGCGGCCCACGTCTTCCAGCACGTCGGTCAACTCGCCGCCCAGGGTCGCCCAGCCGGCCGCGTGAAGCGCGCCCGCTTCGGCATTGAGCGTCTGGCGCGCCGGCAGCGCCGCGAAGGCGCGCAGCACCGTCGGCAGGTCGACCCGTTCGATCCAGGCGCGGCGCGCGACCGGGCTGCTTTGCAGGTCGAGGGCCGCGAAGCTCTCGACACCGCAGACGCCGCATCCGGTGCGCCCGGCCATGCTGCGCCGGCGACCCTTGAGCCGCTCGAAGCTGCGCGCCGAGATCTCGAGTTGCACCTCGATGCCGTCGATGCCCTCGGGCAGGCCGGCCTGGCGCGCGCCGATCCGCCGCTGCGCGATGCCGCGGCAGTCGCGCACGTGGTCGAGGATCCCTTCGCTGAGCGCGAAGCCGAGGGCGAAGGCCTCGAGGTCCTGCGGGGTGGCCATCATCACCGCATGCGAAATGCCGTTGAAGACCACGGCCACCGGCAGCTCGGTCGCCAGCACGTCGCCGCGCGCCAGTCCCGCCGCCGGCGCACCGGCCTCGCCGAACACGCGCACGCTTCGGTGCGACAGCGGCGCCGGGGCCTCGACGTCGAACCCGACACCGGCGTCGACCAGGGCACTCGTCACAGCGGCCCCGCCGCGTGCGGCAGCAACACCACCGGGATCGACTTGGACGCCGGCGTGCCGGCATCGCGCGCCACCGATTCCAGCGGCACCAGCGGATTGGTCTCGGGGTAGTAGGCCGCGAGGTTGCCGCGCGGAATGTCGTAGGCCACCAGCTTGAAGCGGTCGGCCCGGCGTTCCTGGCCATCGTGCCAGACGGTGTGGATGTCGACCCAGTCGCCGTCCTGGAGGCCCAGCGCCCGGATGTCCTCGGCATGGATGAAGACCACGCGGCGCTGGCCGAAGACCCCTCGGTAGCGGTCGTCGTGGCCGTAGATGGTGGTGTTGTACTGGTCGTGCGAGCGGGTGCTCAGCAGCGTGAACACCACCGTGTCACCCCGCCGGGCGCGGGCCCGGTGCGAGGGCGTGTCCTGCGGCACCGCATGCGTGAAGAAGACGGCCTTGCCGGAAGGCGTGGCCCAGTCGCGCCGCGCCGCCGGATTGGGCAGGCGGAAGCCGCCCGGGACAGCGACCCGGCGGTTGAAATCCTTGAAGTCGTCGAACACCGCCTCGATCCGGTCGCGGATGCGCCCGTAGTCCTCGATCAGCGCCAGCCAAGGCGTGCGGCTGCGCGCCCCCAGCGTGGCGGCGGCCAGCCGCGCCACGATCGCCGGCTCGGACAGCAGGTGCTCCGAGGCCGGCGCGTTGATGCCCACCGACATGTGGACCATGCTCATCGAGTCTTCCACCGTCACCCCCTGCAGGCCGCCGGCCTGGCGGTCGACCTCGGTGCGGCCCAGGCAAGGCAGGATCAGCGCCTCGCGCCCGTGCACCACGTGGCTGCGATTGAGCTTGGTCGTGACGTGCACCGTGAGATCGCAGCGGCGCAGCGCCTTCCAGGTCTCGTGGGTGTCGGGCGTGGCGGCGGCGAAGTTGCCGCCGAGCGCGAAGAAGACCTTGCCGCGGCCATCGCGCATCGCGCGGATCGACTCCACCGTGTCCCAGCCGGGCTGGCGCGGCGGCTCGAAGCCGAATACATCGCGCAGCCGGTCCAGCAATTCGGCCGGCGGCTTTTCCCAGATGCCCATGGTGCGGTCGCCCTGGACATTGCTGTGGCCACGCACCGGGCAGGCGCCGGCGCCGGGCCGCCCGATGTTGCCGCGCAGCATCAGCAGGTTGACGAGCATCTGGATCGTGGCGACCGAATCGACGTGCTGCGTGATGCCCATGCCCCAGCAGACGATCGCCCTCTCGGCCTGGCGGTAGACCTCGGCGGCGGCCCGGATCTGCGCCTCGGACAGCCCCGACTCGCGCACCAGCAGCGCCCAGGACTCGGCCCGCAGGTCGGCTGCCAGGGCCTCGAAGCCGACCGAATGCTCGGCGATGAAGGCGTGGTCGAGCGTGGCCTGGCCGGCGTCCTCGCACTCGACCAGGTGCTTCATCATCCCCTTGACCAGCGCGAAATCGCCGCCGACGCGCAGCTGGAAGTAGAGAGTGCTGATCGGCGTCGAACCGAGCGTCGCCATCTCGAGCTTGTCCTGCGGGTCGGCGAAGCGCTCCAGGCCGCGCTCGCGCAGCGGATTGAAGCTCACGATCTTCGCGCCACGCCGGTGCGCCGCGCGCAACTCGCCGAGCATCCGCGGATGGTTGGTGCCCGGGTTCTGGCCGAAGATGAAGATCGCATCGGCGTGCTCGAAATCCTCCAGCGTGACCGTGCCCTTGCCGACGCCGATCTGCGGCCGCATGCCGCTGCCGCTGGGCTCGTGGCACATGTTGGAGCAGTCGGGGAAGTTGTTCGTGCCGTACTCGCGCACGAACAGCTGGTAGAGGAAGGCGGCCTCGTTGCTGGCCCGGCCCGAGGTATAGAAGATGGCCTGGTTCGGATCGGGCAGCGCCTGGAGATGGCGGGCGATCAGCGCAAAGGCGTCGTCCCAGCCGATCGGAACGTATTTGTCGCTGGCGGCGTCGTAGGCCATCGGATGCGTCAGGCGGCCCTGGTCCTCGAGCCAGAAATCGCTTTGCTCGGCCAACTGCCTGACGGTGTGCTGCGCGAACAGCTCGGGCCCGGCCCGCCGGGCGGTCGCCTCGGCCGCCACGGCCTTGGCACCGTTCTCGCAGAACTCGAAGGTCGAGGCATGGTTGCGGTCGGGCCAGGCGCAGCCGGGGCAGTCGAAGCCATCGGGCTGGTTGGCGGACAGCAGGGTCCTGGCCCCCTTCAGCGCGATGCTCTGCGCCCGCAGCGCCCGTGTCACGCTGCGCAGCGCACCCCAGCCGCCGGCCGGCCCCTGATAAAACTCGATCTTCTGTTCCTGCATGGCGGGCAGTGTTGGCGGACCCCGCCGCAGCGTCAAATTGAATCGGGACATGCCGCGATTCAAAATGCAAATGACGCGGTGTTCGCTCAGTGCGTCAGGCGGCCGCGCATCGCCGCCGGATGGCCCGCCAGTCCGAACGACTTGCCGGTGTCGACCAGGGTGTCGCCATCGACCCGCAGGATCGAGATGTCCTGGTCGATGAAGTTGCCGACATAGAGGTACTTGCCGTCGGCGCTGAACACCGCACCCTCGGGCAGCCCCCGCACCACCACTTCGTTGCCGCGCGTGACCTTCTTGCCGTCGATCCTGAGAGCCACCACCGACCCGTTGCGGTTGTAGAAGTAGGCGTTCTTGGCCGCGTTGCTGCCGCGCAGGATCAGCGCCACCGCCATCTTGCCGGTCGGGCTCACCACCAGGCCCTCGGGTCCGTCGCCGACCACCACCTTGTCGATGACGCGCGGCGGCACCGCCTCGAGGTCGATGACGCTGACCGTGTCGACCTGGCCGTCGGAGGCGCCGGCGTTGCCGTTGTCGGCCGTCAGGGCGAGCCTGCCGTCGGGCGTGACATCGACGTTGTAAGGCCAGAGGCCGACCGCGAGATCGACCTTGCCGTAGCTGACCTTCTCGCCGTCGACATCGAGCAGCGCGATCTTGTGGTTCGGAAACTTGGCCGCGAGCGCGCGCCGGCCGTCGGGCGTGAAGCGCACGTGCGACACCGATTCGCCCATCGCGACGGTGTCGATCAGGTTGACCTTCTGGCCGGCGATGCGCAGCACGCTGACCGAGTTGTCGGCTCGGTTGGCGACCAGCGCCAGGGTGCCGGCGCGGTTGATCGTGAGCCCCGAGGGCTGCTTGCCGACGACGATCGTATCGATCAGCTTCGGCGGCGAGGCGGCCAGGTCGATCACGAACAGGCGGTTGTCGGGCACCTGCTTGCGCACCCCGTTCTCCTCGACCACGAGGAGCGAATTGGCGACCAGCGCGAGCCGCTCGTCGGCTGTGATAGCCAGGTTGGTGGGCGGGCCCGCGATCGTGTTGTCGAGCGCCAGGGTTCCGACCGATCGCGGTGCCAGCGGATCGGTGCCGATGTCGATCAGCTGCACGCTGTCGCGGCCCTGCGGCGCGAGCTGCACCACGCCGGCATCGTTCCAGGACTGCTTCTCGTCGTTGGCGACCAGCATCAGCTGGCGCTGCGAGGGCGCGGCGGCGGTGCCGGCGCAGCCCGACAGGGAGATCGCGAGGGCGGCGGACATGAAGAGAAAAGAGAGGTGGGTTCGCATGGGGTTGTCTCCATGGGGTGGTTCGTCGGCAGCTTGGGCAAGGCGCTTCATCAGGCTTGCCCCGAGCCGCGGCTTCCTCCTCCAGGCTCGCTCCCCTGGGCGGCAATGTAGGCCCCGGCGGGCCGCGCGTACAGTGCCCTTTGGGCCATGAGGCGCTGCACCAAGGGGCAGTCGAGCCGCCCGGCCGGCCTCAGCCCCTGGCCTTGGTCCGCCCGCTGAAGCGCGACTCGAGGAAGTCGAGCAAGGCCCGCAGCGCTGCGCTGTTGTGGCGCCGCTGCAGGTAGGCGGCCGACAGCCACATGTCGCTGCGCACGTAGTCCTGCAGCACCGGCACCAGCTCGCCATGGTCGATGTGCGGCTGCACCAGCATCTCGGGCATGTAGATCACCCCGAAGCCCTGCATCGCGACCTGGATCAGGGGCGCCGCCTCGGTCGCATCCATGCGGCTCTTCATCGCCACGTCGAAGGGCTTGCCGTCGACTTCGAAGCGCCACTCGGGGTGGGCGCCCAACCGGGTCTGGGTCAAGGCATCGTGGCCCGCCAGTTCCCGCGGGTGCGTGGGCTTGCCGTGCTTGCGCCAGTAGAGCGGCGAGGCGCACACCACCAGGGCGCGCCGCGCCAGCTTGCGCACGATCAGGTTCTCGTCCTCGATCGGGCCGAAGTGCAGCGCCAGGTCGATGCCCTCCTCCGCCATGTCGGGGGCCCGGTTCAGAAGCTGCAGGCTGATGCTGACGTCGGGATAGTGGCCCATGAACTCGCCGATCATCTTCGGCAGGTCGCCCTGGCCCGCCCCCAGCGGCGCCGAGATGCGCAGCCGCCCGGTGGGGTGGCTGGCGTGCTCCTGGACCTCGGCCTGGGTCAGCTCGAACATCTCCATCATCGGCTTGCTGCGCTCCAGCAGCAGCGACCCGGCGTCGGTCAGGCTGACGGCACGGGTGGAGCGGTTGAGCAGCCGCACGCCCAGGCGCGTCTCGAGCTCGGCGATGTACTTGCTCACCGTGGCCTTCGAAACGTCGAGCTTGGTCGCGGCCCGGGAAAAGCTGCCGTGCGAAGCGACCTCGCGAAAGGTCCTGATCAGGTCGAGGCTGTCCATGGGTGGGGTGGATTGTCCCCCGTCGCGCCGGTTCCGTAACCTGCAGCCGCCATGGGCTGGCCGCCGCGCTCGATCCGCACCGCGCAATACTTGAACTCCGGGATCTTGCCGAAGGGGTCGAGTGCGGCGTTGGTCATCAGGTTGGCCGCCGCCTCGTAGTAGGCGAAGGGCACGAACACCGCCCCGTGCGGCGTGCCGTCGTCGCGCCGCACGTGGATCGCCACCTCGCCGCGGCGCGACCGGATGGTGATCACGTCGCCCGGCGCCAGCCCCATCGCGTCGAGATCGGCCTGGTGCATCGAGGCGGTCGCCATCGGCTCCAGCGCGTCGAGCACGCTCGCACGGCGCGTCATGCTGCCGGTGTGCCAGTGCTCGAGCTGGCGGCCGGTGATGAGCACGAAGGGGTAGTCGGCGTCGGGCCGCTCGTCGGCCGGGATGATGTCGGCCGGCACCAGCTTCACGCGGCCGTCGGCGGTCGGGAAGCGGTCGATGAACACGGTCGGCTGGCCGGGATCCTCCGCGCTCAGGCACGGGTAGGTCACGCTCGACTCGCGCTGCAGGCGCTCCCATGTGATGCCGCTGATGGCGGCATGCATGGCCTGGCGCATTTCGTCGTAGACCGCGGCCACGCCGCTTTCTTCGCCCTCGTAGTTCCAGGCCAGTCCCATGCGTCGGGCGATCTGCTGGATGATCCAGAGATCGGGCCTGGCATCGCCCGGCGGATCGAGCGCCCGCTTGCCGAGCTGCACCATGCGGTCGGTGTTGCTCACCGTGCCGGTCTTCTCGGGCCAGGCGCTGGCCGGCAGCACCACGTCGGCCAGCCAGGCGGTCTCGGTCATGAAGATGTCCTGCACCACCAGGTGCTCCAGGCTGGCGAGCGCATGGCGCGCATGGTTCAGGTCGGGGTCGCTCATGGCCGGGTTCTCGCCCATGATGTACATGCCGCGCACCTTGTGCGGATCGTCGTCGGGCGCCAGCGCCTTGTGCATGATCTCGACCACCGTGTAGCCGGGTTTCTCGTCGAGCGGCATGCCCCAGAACTCTTCGAACCACGCATGGGCGGCAGCGTTGTCGACCCGCTGGTAGTTGGGGAACATCATCGGGATCAGCCCCGCATCGCTCGCCCCCTGCACGTTGTTCTGGCCGCGCAGCGGGTGCAGGCCGGAGCCGGGCTTGCCGATCTGGCCGGTGACCGTGACCAGCGCGATCAGGCAGCGCGCGTTGTCGGTGCCATGCACGTGCTGGCTGATGCCCATGCCCCACAGCACCATCGCGCCCTTCGCGGTGGCGAAGGCGCGGGCGACTTCGCGCAGCGTCTCGGCCGGCACGCCGCAGATCGGCGCCATCGCCTCGGGGCTGTAGCCCTTCACGTTGTCGCGCAGCGCCTCGAAGTTGCTGGCGCGGTCGCGGACGAAGGCCTCGTCGACCAGGCCCTCGTCGATCACCGCGTGGATCAGCGCGTTGAGCATCGCGACATCGGTGTCGGCCTTGAACTGCAAGGTGCGCCAGGCATGCTTGCTGATGTCGGTGCGGCGCGGGTCCGCCAGCACGATCTTCGCCCCGCGCCTGGCCGCGTTCTTCATCCAGGTGGCGGCCACCGGATGGTTGGCGGTCGGATTGGAACCGATGATGAAGATCAGTTCCGCGTGATCGACGTCGTTGACCTGGTTGCTCACGGCGCCCGAGCCCACGCCTTCGAGCAGCGCCGCGACGCTGGACGCATGGCACAGCCGGGTGCAGTGGTCGACGTTGTTGCTGCCGAAGCCGGTGCGAACCAGCTTCTGGAACAGGTAGGCCTCCTCGTTGCTGCCCTTGGCGGAGCCGAACCCGGCCAGCGCCTTCGGGCCGTGCGTGTCGCGCAGGCCCTTGAGCTGGCCGGCGGCGAGCGCCAGCGCTTCTTCCCAGCTTGCTTCGCGGAAGGCTTCGCTCCAGTCGCCGGGACGCGGAGCATCGTCGAAGCCCTTGGGAACGCCGGGCTTGCGGATCAGCGGCTTGGTGAGACGCTGCGGATGGTGCGCGTAGTCGAAGCCGAAGCGGCCCTTGACGCACAGCCGGCTGTGGTTGGCAGGGCCGTCGCGGCCATCGACGCTGACGATCTTCTCGTCCTTGACGTTGTACGTGATGAGACAGCCCACACCGCAGAACGGGCACACCGAATCGACCTTGCGATCGACCGCCTGCGAGCCGATGAAGCTCTTGGGCATGAGCGCACCGGTCGGGCAGGCCTGCACGCATTCGCCGCAGGCCACGCAGGTGCTGTCGCCCATCGGGTCGTCGAGGTCGAAGACGATCTTCGAATGCTCGCCGCGCAGGGCGTAGCCGATGACGTCGTTGACCTGCTCTTCGCGGCAGGCGCGCACGCAGCGGTTGCACTGGATGCAGGCATCGAGGTTCACCGCCATCGCCGGGTGCGACACGTCGGCCGCAGGCTGCTCGCGGCGCAGCGCCTTCAGTTCGGGCCGCACTGCGACATCGAGCCGCGCCGCCCAGTCGCTGAGCTCGCCGTGCTGGCGCGTCGCGTCGTCGCCGATCCACTTGTAGCCTGCGTCCGGCATGTCCGACAGCAGCATCTCGACCACCATCTTCTGGCTCTTCAGGGCCCGTTCGCTGGTCGCCTGTACTTCCATGCCGGCGGCGACGGTGCGGCAGCAGCTCGGCGCCAGGGTGCGCTCGCCCTTTAGCTCGACCACGCAGGCGCGGCAATTGCCGTCGGGGCGCAGGCCGTCCTTGTAGCAAAGGTGCGGAATGTCGACCCCGTGGCGTTGCGCCGCCTTCAGGATGGTCTCGCCCTCGAAGGCTTCCACGGTCTTGCCGTCGAGCTGGAACTCGACCGTCTGCGGCAGCAGTTCGGCCAGCTTGGCGGGCGCGTTCATTCGGCAATCTCCTGCGGAAAATATTTCTGGATGCAGCGTATCGGGTTGGGTGCAGCCTGCCCCAATCCGCAGATGGATGCATCGCCCATGACCTGCGCGAGGTCTTCGAGCGTGGCGTTGTCCCACACCGGCGCTTCCATCAGCGCCGCCGCCTTCGCGGTGCCGACCCGGCACGGCGTGCACTGGCCGCAGCTCTCGTGCTCGAAGAAGCGCATCACGTTGAGCGCGGCATCGCGGGCGCGGTCATGCTGGCTCAGCACCATCACCGCCGCCGAGCCGATGAAGCAGCCGTGCGGCTGCAGCGTGTCGAAGTCCAGCGGGATGTCGTTCATGCGCGCCGGCAGGATGCCGCCCGATGCGCCGCCCGGCAGGTAGGCATACAGCGCGTGGCCGTCCTGCATGCCGCCGCAGTATTCGTCGATCAGTTCCTGCACCGTGATGCCGGCCGGCGCCAGCTTCACGCCCGGCGACTTCACGCGCCCGCTCACGCTGAAGCTGCGCAGCCCCTTGCGGCCGTGGCGGCCGAAGCCGCCGAACCATTGGGGTCCCTTCTGCACGATGTCGCGCACCCAGTAGAGCGTCTCGAAGTTGTGCTCCAGCGTCGGCCGGCCGAACAGGCCCACCTCCGCGATGTAGGGCGGCCGCATGCGCGGCTCGCCGCGCTTGCCTTCGATGCTTTCGATCATCGCGGACTCTTCGCCGCAGATGTACGCACCCGCGCCGCGACGCAGTTCGATGTGCGGCAGCGGACATGGCGGGTCGGCCTGCAGCTTGGCCAACTCGGCGGCGAGCAGTTCGCGGCAGTCGTGGTATTCGTCGCGCAGGTACAGGTAGCAGGCATCGATGCCAACGATGCGCGCGGCGATCAGCACCCCTTCGAGAAAGCGATGCGGATCGCGTTCGAGGTAGACGCGGTCCTTGAAGGTGCCGGGCTCGCCCTCGTCGATGTTGACCGCCATCAGCTTGGGCGCCGGCTGGTCGCGCACGATGCGCCACTTGCGTCCGGTCGGGAATCCCGCGCCGCCCAGGCCGCGCAGGCCCGAGTTCTCCATGGCGCGGATCACCGTCTCGGCCTGCTTGTCGTTGTCGACCAGAGCGGCGACCAGCTGGTAGCCGCCGTGCGCGCGGTAGGTCGCGTAGTCGGTGTAGGCCGGATGGACCTCGATCGCGCCGAGCCCCGGCGACACGCTGCGCTCGGCCAACGCCGAGGGCTCGAAGCGTGCCACCGGCTGCGCAGGCCCGGGCGGCTGCGCCCGCAGCGTGTCGCCGGAGCGCAGCGCGGCGAGCACCTTGTCGGCCGTCGCCTGCGGCACCGCGCGCTGGTGCACGGCCGCGGCGGGCGCCTGCTCGCAGCGGCCCAGGCATGGCGCCGCGACCACCCGCACGTCGTTGCGCCCGGCCTGCCCGAGCAGCGCGGGCAGCCGTGCGATCAGGTCCTTGGCGCCCGCCATCTCGCACGACAGGCTGTCGCACACGCGCACCGTGAGGCCAGGCGCCGCGTCGCCGCCGCGAACGACTTCGAAGTGGTGATAGAAGGTCGCGACCTCGAACACCTCGGCCATCGGGATGTTCATGAGCTTCGCGAGGGCGACCAGGTGGTGGTCGCGCAGGCAACCGTGCGTGTCGTTGACCTTGTGCAGGTATTCGATCAGCAGGTCACGCGGGTAGCCGTCGCCGGGCCGCGGGCCCAGCAGTTCGCCGACCTGCCGCAGCGAATCTTCTTCGGGTTGCCGCCCCTTCAGCCGGCTCTTCTTGCGAATGCGCTCGCGCAACTGGTCGGGGGTTGCGACGACGACTTCCCTGATTGTCTCTTCGGTGCCTGGGTATTGCATTTGCCTCGGCCTTGGGCGCCCGCCGCTGGGACGGGCGCCCGTGTCTCACGGTCAGTTGAAAAATTTCGCGGCGGCCACCAGTGTGCGGTAGACGCCCCAGGCCAGCGGAATGCCGACCGCCAGCCAGGCCAGTGCGACCACGAGCGGGCTGACTGCATCATTGTTGCGCGCCGAGGCTGAACCCATCTCGGCGGCAATGGCCTTTTCGTGCGCGAGCTTCTTCTCATGCGCGAGTTCTTCGTCGCTCATGAAGTGCTTGTCCGCCACGGGCCGCACCAGCAGGTTGCAGACCAGCCCGATCACGAGCATGCCGACCAGGATGTACATGGTCTGGTTGTAGACCTGCTCGCGCGGAATGCCAAGCCCGAGCTGGTATTCGCGCATGTAGTTCACCACCACCGGCCCGAGGATGCCGGCCGTCGCCCAGGCGGTCAGCAGGCGGCCATGGATGGCGCCCACCATCTGCGTGCCGAACAGGTCGGCGAGGTAGGCCGGCACGGTGGCGAAGCCGCCGCCGTACATCGACAGGATGATGCAGAAGGCACCGACGAACAGCAGCTTGCTGCCGGCACCCGCCGACGACGGAATGCTCCAGTACAGCAGGCCGCCGAGCACGAAGAAGACGGTGTAGGTCAACTTCCGGCCCAGCTTGTCCGACAGGCTGGCCCAGAAGAAGCGCCCGCCGATGTTGAACAGCGACAGCAGCGCCGCGAAGCCGCCCGCCACCGTGGCGATGGCCGCGAGCTGGGTCTTGTCGAGTTCGCCGAACTTCTTGGCGACACCGATCAGGTTGCCGCCGAACACTTCCTGCAGCATCGGGCTGGCCATGCCGATCACGCCGATGCCCGCGCTCACGTTCATCGTCAGCACCATCCACACCAGCCAGAACTGCGGAATGCCCCAGACCTTCTTCACGTGCACGTGGCGCTGCGTGATCATGGTGTTGCCGGCCTGCGCGGGCGGCGGTGTCCAGCCCTTGGGCTTCCAGCCGGTGGCGGGCACCCGGTAGCCGAGGGCACCCCCCATCATGAAGAGGAAATAGACCATCGCCATCACGACGAAGGTCTGCATCACCCCGACGTCGGTCGGGGTCGCGAAGCTCTTCATGAGGTCGACGGCGAGCGGCGAGCCGATCATCGCGCCGCCGCCGAAGCCCATGATGGCCATCCCGGTCGCCATGCCGCGGCGGTCGGGGAACCACTTGATGAGGGTGCTCACCGGCGAGATGTAGCCCAGGCCCAGCCCGATGCCGCCGATCACGCCCGAGCCGATGATCATCAGCCAGAACTGATGCAGATGGATGCCGACTGCCGACAGCATCATGCCGCCGCACCAGCACACGGCCGACACGACGCCGGCCTTGCGCGGGCCGGCGCGTTCGAGCCAGCCGCCCCACAGCGCCGCCGAGCAGCCGAGGAAGACGAAGAACAGCGTGTACATCCAGCCCAGCGTCGCGATGCGCCAGTCGCAGCCGCTGGCGAACAGTTCGGCGAAGAAGCTCATGTCCTTGGCGCAGGCCTGGGCGCCGGTGCCGGCGGTGGCCAGCGCCTTCGACAGCGGCAGCCAGAACACCGAGAAGCCATAGGCCATGCCGATGCAGAGGTGGATGGCCAGGGCGGCCGGCGGCACCAGCCAGCGGTTGAAGCCCGGCCCGGCGATGATCCGTTCCTTGTCGAGAAAGCCGGGCTGCGGCCCGGTTGCGCCGATGCCGTCCCCGTCGAGGACGCCTGCGGATGAAGCTGCCATCTGTTTTTCTCCAGTTGTGGTGTGAACCCGAACGACCCTCTCTGGGGCCCGTGGAGTGTCGGTGCGCTTGTTACAAAACGTCAAGTAGGTATGACGCTTGTATCCAGCTCAGGCGGCCAGGGCACCGCTGTGCATTTCGACCTGGACCTGCCACTGCGGCGCGCGCAGCAGCGCCAGCGCCGCCTCGAGGGCGCGCGAAGGCCGCACGCCCTGCTGGGTCATGAAGCCGATCGGCGTCGTCACCTCCGGGGCCACGAGCGGCAGCGCCTCGAGCTCGCGCTGGCTGCGCACGGCGGCGACCATGGCGCCCGGCAACACGCTGCAGACCTCGCCGGCGACGACGCCGAGCACCAGCGTGAGCACCGAGTTGGTCTCGATCGCCGGGGTCACGGTCGCGCCCGCGCTCCGGAAGGCCTGGTCGACGATGGAGCGGTTGTGCATGTCCGGCGTCAGCAGGCACAGCGGCTGCAACGCCGCTTCGGCCCAGCCGATCGGCTGGCCGATCCGCAGCGTATCGGCCGCCGGGCGCGCGGCGCGCCGCAACAGGAAGTAGTGCTCGATGCTTTGCGGCCAGGCCTCCAGCTTGACGTCGCGCAGGTGCATCCGCTCGATGTAGCCCAGCGCCAGGTCAAGCGACAAGGTCTCGAGGCCGGTCTCGAGCTCCTGGGAGCTCATCGTCAGCACCGCCGGCACGATGCCGGGGTGGCGCTGCTGCAGCAGCGCCGCGAAGCGCGAGAGCATCGGAATGGCGGTGGGGACGGCGGCCATGCGCAGATGGCCGCAGGGCCTGCCCTCCTCGCTGCGCAGCGCCTGCTGCAGCACTTCGCTTTCGCGCAGCATGCGCTGGGCGGTCGCGAGAACGAGTTCGCCTTCGTGCGTCAGGCCGGCGTAAGTGCGCCCGCGGCGCGCGATGACCACGCCGTACTCGGCCTCCAGCGCCCGCAGGGCATTCGACAACGCCGGCTGCGTGATGTGGCAGGCCTGCGCCGCACGGCCGAAATGACGATGCTCGTCGAGCGCGACGAGATAGCGCATCGAGGCGAGCAGGTTCATGGAGCCCCCACGCTCGGCACTGCGTGTCCTCGCTGCCCCCCGAGGGGGAGACAGCAGGCCGCCCGTCTGCGCGAAGCGCGGACTTCGCCGCGCTGGCGGCCCGGCGCCGGCCTGACTACCGCCGGCATTCTCAAGTGTTCTTGCTGACGGTGATGGTCGGGAACTTGGCCGAGAAATCCTTGGCCTTTTCGGCGATGCCCACGGCCACCCGCCGGGCGATCGCCTTGTAGATGCCGGCCACCGCGCCGTCGGGGTCGGCCACCACCGTCGGCTTGCCGCTGTCGGCCTGCAGGCGGATGTCGATGTCGAGCGGCAGCGCGCCGAGGTAGTCCATCTGGTACTGCTCGGCCATCTTCCGGCCGCCGTCGGCACCGAAGATGTGCTCGACATGGCCGCAGTTCGAGCAGACGTGCACCGCCATGTTCTCGACGATGCCGAGGATCGGCACGCCGACCTTCTCGAACATCTTGATCCCCTTGCGGGCATCCAGCAGCGCGATGTCCTGCGGCGTGGTGACGATCACCGCGCCGGTCATCGGCACCCGCTGCGACAGGGTGAGCTGGATGTCGCCGGTGCCGGGCGGCATGTCGACGATCAGGTAGTCGAGGTCTTTCCAGTTGGTCTGGCGCAGCAGTTGCTCGAGCGCCTGCGTGGCCATCGGGCCGCGCCAGATCATGGCTTCGTCGGAGTCGACCAGGAAGCCGATCGACATGACCTGCACGCCGTGGTTGGACATCGGCTCCATGGTCTTGCCGTCCTCGCTCTCGGGACGGCCCTGGATACCGAGCATCATGGGCTGGCTGGGGCCGTAGATGTCGGCATCGAGCAGGCCGACGCTGGCGCCTTCGGCGGCCAGCGCCAGCGCCAGGTTGGCGGCCGTGGTGCTCTTGCCGACGCCGCCCTTGCCCGAAGCCACGGCAATGATGTTCTTGACGTTCGGCATCAGCTGGACGCCGCGCTGCACCGCGTGGCTGGTGACCTTGGTCACGATGTTCACCGAGACGTTGTCCACCCCCGGCACCGTCCTGGCGGCCGCCACCAGCGCCTTGCGCAGCGCCGGCGCCTGGCTCTTGGCCGGATAGCCCAGCTCGATGTCGAACGAGACCTCGCCCTCGTGGATCTGCAGGTTCTTCAGCGCCTTGGTGCCTATGAAATCCTTGCCTGTGTTGGGGTCGAGGACGGCCTTGAGGGCCTCCGCGAGCGCCTCTTGCGTAACTGCCATTGATCACTCCTGAATGGCGGGTAGTCTAGGGCAGGTACGCTCGGGCCATGCTGCCTGCCCCGGATGCCCCTCCCGCCGCCACCGGCCTGGTCCTGACCGGCGGCGGCGCCCGCGCCGCCTACCAGGTGGGCGTGCTGCAGGCATTGGCCAAGCTGCGGCGCGGGGCCGGCGCGGCCTCCCGGGGCCCGCTCTTCCCGATCATCACCGGCACCTCGGCGGGCGCGATCAATGCGGCCGCGCTGGCGTGCGGCGCCGACGATTTCGAGGCCACGGTGCGCCGGATCGGCCAGGTCTGGGCCGGGCTCGGGCCCGACCAGATCTACAGTGTCGACGCCTTGCGCGTGCTCAGCAGCGATGCACCCTGGGCGCGCCTGCTCTCGGCCGGCTGGCTGATCGCGCGCTGGCGGCGCAGCGGCTCGCGCTCGCTGCTCGACAACAGTCCCCTGCGCCGGCTGCTGGAAGAACTGGTGCCGCTCGGCCGGCTCGACGAACTGATGGCCCAGGGCCACCTCGACGCCCTGGCCGTCACCGCGTCCAGCTATGGCTCGGGTGAGCACGTGACCTTCTACCAGGCCAGCGACACGCAGCAGCCCTGGGTCCGCTCCAGGCGACTGGCGGCGCCGGTGCGCATCGCGCACGAGCATCTGCTGGCCTCGTCGGCGATCCCGTTCGTCTTCCCGGCGACCGCGCTGGACATCGGCGGCCATGCCGAATACTTCGGCGACGGATCGATGCGCCAGTCGGCACCCCTGGCCGCCGCCATCCACCTGGGCGCGCGCCGCATCCTGGCGGTCGGGGCCGGCCGCATGCAGGAGCCGGCCGAAGCGCTGGCGCCCAATGCCCTGAGCGGCTACCCGTCGCTGGCGCAGATCGCCGGCCATGCGCTGTCGAGCATCTTCCTCGACGCGCTGACCGCCGACGTGGAGCGCCTGCGCCGCATCAACTCGACCTTGGCCCTGATCCCGGCCGAGGCACGCGCCGCCACCACGCTGGAGCCGGTCGAGCTGCTGCTGATCGCACCGTCGCAGCGCATCGACGCGATCGCCGCGCGCCACGTCCATGCCCTGCCGCCCGCGGTGCGCAGCCTGCTGGGCGAACCGGCGGTGTCCGCGGCGACAGCCGAGCTCAAGGGTTCGGCGCTCGCGAGCTACCTGCTGTTCGATGCGGGCTTCACGCGGGAATTGATGGCGCTGGGCCGGGCCGATACGCTGAACCAGCGCGACGCGGTGTGCGAATTCTTCGGCTGGGGCGGCCTCAGACGGCCGGGCCCAGTCGCTTGACCATCCGGACCGCATCCTCCACGTCTTCGTAGTAGCCCGGGCTCGATCCGCACTCGGTGAAGCCGTGCCTGCCGTAGAACGACTTGGCCGCCGCGTTGCCGGCCCTCGCCTCGAGCCGGATCGCGCGGATGCCGGCGACGCCGGCGGTCGTTTCGAGCCAGGCCAGCAGGGCGCTGCCCAGCCCCGAGCGGCGCTGCGACGCCCGCACCGCGAGCAGCGAGATGTGGGCCTCGTCGTCTCCGTACTGCATGATGGCGAAGCCGAGCAGCACGCCGTCGCGCCGCGCCACCACCACGTTGGTCGCCTCGTCGCGGCTGGCGCGCAGCACCCGCCGCTCGGTCCAGCGCCACGACAGGCCCTGCTCGATCGTGTCCCGGGAAAGCTCCGCGATCTCCCGGGCATCGGCCGCCTGGGCAAGGGTGATTTCGTAGGCGGTGATCACGGCTTCCTCCGGTTGCGGCAACGACTATAGCCCCGCGACCTAAAATGCACCCCCTATGTCCCAGCGCAAACTTTTCGTCACCACCGCCCTGCCCTACGCCAACGGCAAGTTCCATGTCGGCCACATCATGGAATACATCCAGGCCGACATCTGGGTTCGCTTCCAGCGCATGCAGGGCCATATGGTGCATTTCGTGGGGGCCGACGACGCGCACGGCGCGCCGATCATGATCGCGGCCGAGAAGGCCGGCAAGACGCCGCAGGCCTTCGTCGGCGAGATCGCCGCGGGCCGCAAGGAATACCTCGACGGCTTCCACATCCGCTTCGACAACTGGCACTCGACCGACAGCGCCGAGAACACCGAGCTCGCGCAAGGCATCTACAAGAAGCTCCGCGACGGCGGGATGATCGCCACCCGCACCATCGAGCAGTTCTACGACCCGGTCAAGGGCATGTTCCTGCCCGACCGCTACATCAAGGGCGAATGCCCGGTGTGCCACGCCAAGGACCAGTACGGCGACGCCTGCGAGGTCTGCAGCAGCGTCTATTCGCCCACCGAGCTGATCAACCCCTATTCGACCCTGACCGGCGCGACGCCCGAGCTGCGCAGTTCCGAGCACTTCTTCTTCAAGCTGTCCGACCCGAAGGTGGTCGACTTCCTGAAGACCTGGACCCAGGACGGCAAGCTGCAGCCAGAGATGGCGCGCAAGGCCAGCGAGTGGTTCGAGGCCGGCATGGCCGACTGGGACATCTCGCGCGAGGCGCCCTACTTCGGCATCGAGATCCCCGATGCCCCCGGCAAATACTTCTACGTCTGGCTCGATGCGCCGGTCGGCTACCTCGCGAGCCTGAAGAACCACTTCGACAAGGGGCAGGCGGCCAGCCACTGGCACGAGCCCTCGCGCACCGCGCAGAGCTTCGACGACTTCGTCGCCGATCCGGCGGTGGAGCAGGTGCACTTCATCGGCAAGGACATCGTCTACTTCCACACCCTGTTCTGGCCTGCGATGCTGCAGTTCAGCGGCCGCAAGACGCCGAGCCAGGTCAACGTGCACGGCTTCATCACGGTCTCGGGCGAGAAGATGAGCAAGAGCCGCGGCACCGGCATCGACCCGCTCAAGTACCTGTCCATCGGCATGAACCCCGAATGGATGCGCTACTACATCGCGGCCAAGCTCAATGCCAAGGTGGAAGACGTCGACTTCAACCCCGACGACTTCATCGCCCGCGTCAACGCCGACCTGATCGGCAAGTACATCAACATCGCGAGCCGCGCCGCGGGCTTCATCGCCAAGCGCTTCGGCGGCAAGCTCGGCACGCCGTCGGCCGACGGCGCGGCGCTGCTGGCTACCTTGCAGGCCGCCGCGGCGCCGATGCAGGCGCTCTACGACAGCCGCGACTTCGCCCGTGCACTGCGCGAGATCATGTTGCTGGCAGACAAGGTCAACGAGTACGTCGACCAGAACAAGCCCTGGGAACTCGCCAAGAAAGAAGGCATGGAGGCCCGCCTGCAGGACGTCTGCACGACCTGCATCGAGGCCTTCCGCCTGTTGACGATCTACCTCAAGCCGGTGCTGCCCGCGCTGGCCGCGCAGGTCGAGGCCTTCCTGGGCTGCGCCCCACTGCTGTCGGCCGACGCCGGCCGGCTGCTGGGCGCCGGCCATGCGATCAACGACTACAAACACCTGATGCAGCGAGTCGACGCGAAGCAGCTCGACCAGCTGTTCGAACCACCGGCCGGCGAGGCGCCCGCGCCCGCCGAGAAGGCCGTCGTGCTGCCCGGCGGCGAGGGCATCGCGCCGACCATCACCATCGACGAGTTCGCCAAGATCGACCTGCGCATCGCGAAGATCGTCGCCTGCCAGAAGGTCGAGGGCTCGACCAAGCTGCTGCACCTGACGCTGGACGCCGGCGAGGGCCGGACGCGCAACGTGTTCTCGGGCATCGCCTCGGTCTACCAGCCCGAGCAGCTGGTCGGCAAGCTCACGGTGCTGGTCGCCAACCTGGCGCCGCGCAAGATGAAGTTCGGCATCTCCGAGGGTATGGTGCTGGCCGCCAGCCACGCCGACGAGAAGGCGAATCCGGGCATCCACGTGCTGGAGCCGTGGCCGGGCGCGACGCCAGGCATGCGCGTGCGCTGAGCCCCAAGCCATGAAGCATCGCCTCGTCCTGATCCTGATCCTGGCCGCCTGCGCGTCACTCCCGGGCTGCGCGGTGGTCAGCGTCGCCAGCACCGCCGTCAGCGTCGGTGCCGGCGCCGTGGGCCTGGCGGCCGATGCCGCCATCGGCACCGTGCGCATCACGGGCAAGGCGGTCGGCGCCGCCGCCGATGCGGTGCTGCCCGGCAGCTCCGACTGAGACATCCGCCCGGCGTCCACAATGGCGCCATGACCTCGCCCCTGAAGCTCGCCGCCTTCCGCCCTCGACTGATCGACGCGCTGGCGGGCTACGACAGGGGCCGCTTCCTGAAAGACGTCGGTGCCGGCGCCACCGTCGGCATCGTCGCGCTGCCATTGGCGATGGCCTTCGCGATCGCGTCCGGCCTGAAGCCCGAGGCCGGCATCTGGACCGCGATCATCGCCGGCTTCCTGATCGCCTCGCTCGGTGGCTCGGCGGTGCAGATCGGCGGCCCGGCGGGCGCCTTCATCGTGATCGTCTACGGCATCGTCGAGCGCTACGGCGTGGCCAACCTGCTGATCGCAACGGGCTGCGCCGGCCTGCTGCTGTTCCTGCTGGGGCTGTTCCGGCTCGGCACGCTGGTGCGCTACGTGCCGGTGTCGATCGTGGTCGGCTTCACCAACGGCATCGCGGCGCTGATCCTGATCTCGCAGATCAAGGACTGGCTCGGTTTGTCGATAGAGAAGATGCCGGCCGACATGTTCTCGCAGCTGCACACGCTGGCGACCCACCTCCACACCTTCAACCCCTCCGCGTTCGGGCTCGGGCTGGCCTGCCTGGCCGGCCTGTTCGCATGGCCGCACCTGCTGCGCGAGAAGACCCGCGTCGGCCAGACGGTGCGCATCGTGCTCGGCCGCTTCGCCAACACCGGCGCGGCGCAGGCCGGCTCCCGCGTGCCGGGCCCGATCGTGGCGCTGGTGACCCTGACGCTGGTGTCCTGGGGGTTCAACCTGCATGTCGAGACCATCGGCACCCGCTTCGGCGGCATCCCCCAGGGCCTGCCGGCCTTCGCGCTGCCCGACTTCTCCTGGGAGACGGTCAAGCAGCTGGTCACGCCGACCCTCACCATCGCGGCACTGGGCGCCATCGAATCGCTGCTCTGCGCGCGCGTCGCCGACCAGGTCAGCGGCCTGCCGCGGCACGACCCCAACCAGGAGCTGATGGCGCAGGGGATCGCCAACGCGGTCGCGCCGTTCTTCGGCGGCATGCCGGCCACGGGCACCATCGCGCGCACCGTGACCAACGTGCGCGCCGGCGCCACTTCGCCGATCGCGGGCATCGTGCATGCGATCACCTTGATGGTGGTGGTGCTGGTCGCGGCGCCGCTCGCGCAGCATGTGCCGCTCGCGGTGCTGGCCGGCATCCTCGTCTCCGTGGGCTGGAACATGGGCGAATGGCGCGAGTTCGCACCGTCCATGCTGCGGCGCTTCAGCCGCCACTACCGGCTGCTGATGCTGGGCACCTTCTTCCTCACCGTGGTGTTCGATCTCACGGTGGCGGTGCAGGCGGGGATCGTGCTGGCCTGCGCGCTGTTCGTGCGGCGCATGAGCACCTTGTTCAGCGTCGAACTAATTTCGCTGGAACCGCCGGTGCTGACCTACCGGCTCTACGGGGCGCTGTTCTTCGGCGCCGCCGCCAGGCTCGACCCGATGGTGGCGGCGGTCGAGCGTGCGCCGCGCGGCATGACCGTGGTGCTCGACGCCATGCAGCTGATCCTGATCGACGCCACCGGCCTGGACGCCTTGCGCCAGTTGCACAAGGCGGTGCGTGAGCGCGGCGGCGTGCTGCGGGTGGAATCGCTGCACGGGCAGCCGAGCGAGGCGTTCGAGCGCTCGGGGTTCGCGGACGAACTCGCGTCCGGCATGCAGCGCGACGAGGCGCCGGGCGCTTGATCAGTCCACCTTGATGTTCGCCGCCTTCACGATCTCGGCATAGCGCTTCAGGTCGGACTGGATCTGCTGCCCGAACTCGGCGGAGGTGTTGCCCGACGCGGTGATTCCAAGTGCCGCCAGCCGTTCCTTGACTTCAGGCGTGTGGACGACCGCATGGATCTCGCGCTGCAGCCTGTCGACGATCGGCTGCGGCGTCTTCGCCGGCGCGAGGATGCCGATCCACGAACTGGACTCGAAACCGGGAACGCCCGATTCCGCGACGGTCGGCACCTTGGGCAGCGACGCCAGCCGCTGTGTGCTCGACACCGCGATGGCATTGACCTGCCCCTTCTGCACGAAGGGATAGGCGCCAGCCACCGCGGTATAGAGCATCGGGAGCGACCCGCCCACCACATCCGCCATCGCCTGGCCGCCGCCCTTGTAGGGCACGTGAACGAAATTGGCGCCGGTGCGCACCTTGAGGAGTTCACCCGCGAGATGCGGCGTGCTGCCGGTGCCGGCGCTGCCATACGACAGTCCGGCGGGGTTCGCCTTCGAATAGGCCACCAGTTCCTCGAAGGTCTTCGCGGGCACCGAGGGATGCGTGACGATGATGAGCGCCGCGTCGCCGATCTTGCTGACGGGCGCGAAGTCCTTCACCGGATCGAAGGGCACCTTGCCGTAGACGTGCGGATTGATGACCAGCGTGCCATCGAAGCCCACCACCAGCGTGTAGCCGTCAGGTGGCGCGGCAGCGGCCATCTGCGTGCCGATGTTGCCGGACGCACCGGGGCGGTTGTCGACCACCACCTGCTGCCCCAGCCGCTGGCCGAGGCGGTCTGCGACCACGCGCGCGCCGGTGTCGGTCACGCCGCCCGGCGCGAAGGGGACGATCAGGCGGATCGGCTTGTTCGGATACTCGTCCGCCGATGCGGGCAAGACGGCGCCCGCGGCCGCCGCGAGGGCGAAGAGCGCCTGCGCGACGAATCGCAAAGGCGTCCGTTGGAAGTTCGTTGCCATGGTTTTCCTGTCTCCGTTGTCGTTGTGAAATTCGTGCGCGGACGCCGCGCTTATTCGGGCTGGATGCCCCCGCGCTGCGCCACCAGTGACCACTTCTCTGTTTCGCCCGCGAGGAACCTGCGGAACTCGGCCGGCGGCGTGAGCACCAGTTGCGCGCCCTGCGCATCCATCTGCTTGACCACGGCCGGGTCGGCCGCGACCTTGCGCAGGTCGTCGTTGATGCGGGTGACGATGGCCGCGGGCATGTTCGCGGGGCCGAACATGCCGTACCAGTTGAGCGACTCGACCTCCTTCAGGCCGGCTTCCTTGAACGTCATCGCGTCGGGAAAGATCGCCATGCGCTGGTCCGCCGCCACGCCGACCACGCGCAGCGCGCCCGAGCGCACATGCGGCAGCGCGGTCAGCACGCTGGTGACGCCGAGCGGCAGATGGCCGCCGATGATGTCGACCATGATCGGCGCGCCGCCCTTGTACGGAACGCCGCTCAGCTTCAGATGGCCGGACTGCCGGATGAGCTCGCCGGTCAGCCGCGTCTGCCCCTCGGAATAGCCGACCGCCAGTTCCTCCGAGCGGGCCGCCTTCACGACGTCGTTCAGCGTCTTGTACGGTCCGTTCATCGCCGCGACCAGCACCATCGGCGAGCTAGCGATGTTGGTCACGGGCGTGAAGGCATGTGCGGTGTCGTAGGGCATGCTCTTCATAAGCACCGGGTTGATCGCATGCGAGCCCACCACCAGCAGCAGGGTGTGGCCGTCGGGCGCGGCCTTGGCGACGTAGCTCGATCCGATGACGCCGTTGGCGCCGGTGCGGTTCTCGACCATCACCGACTGGCCCCAGAGCTCGGTCAGCTTCTGCGCCATGAGCCGGCCGACGATGTCGGTGCCGCCGCCCGCTGCATAGGGCACGACCAGCGTGACGGGTTTGTGCGGGAACTTCGCTTCGCCGCCCTGTGCCCATCCGGCGGTGGCGATGAAGGCGGCAAGCGCCGCGATCGTGGCGCGGCGGGTCAAGGTCATGGGGTTTTGCATCTTGGCTTGTCTCTTTCTGTTCATGGGATGAGCTGCGCGTTCAGGCTTCCTGCGGCTGGCGCGCCTTCTCGCGCTGCCGCCGCAGCCAGGTGATGGCGTGCCCGCCGAGCGGTCGCTGCAGCTGCGCCTCGGCGAAGTCCACCGCGTCGATCAGGCGGTCGGTCGAGATGCCGGTCTCGAAGCCGCTCTGCGCGGCCATCAGCACGAGGTCTTCGGTGGCGACGTTGCCCGCCGCGCCCGGCGCGAAGGGACAGCCGCCGATGCCGCCCACGCTCGCATCGAAGCGGCGCACGCCGGCTTCCAGCGCCGCCCAGGCGTTGGCGACCGCCATGCCACGCGTGTCGTGGAGATGCACCGCCAGTTGCGCCACAGGCACCGCGTCGCGCAGCGCGGCGAGACGTTCCTTGACCTGAGCCGGCGATGCCGAGCCGATGGTGTCGGCGATCACGATCTCGCCCGCGCCGGCCTGATGCATGCGCGCGGCAAGGCGCACCACCTCGGCGACCGGCGTCGCGCCTTCGAAGGGGCAGTCGAACGCGACCGCCACGTAGGCGCGGGTGCGCAGGCCGAGGCGATGCGCTGCGGCCAGCGTCCGCTCGCTGACCTCGGTGGCTTCCGCCAGGCCCATGTTGATGTTCCTGCGGTTCATGGTCTCGGTGGCCGAGAGCACGACCGCAATCTCCTGCGCGCCGGCCGCGTGCGCGCGCTCCAATCCCTTGAGGTTGGGCACCAGCACGGAGCAGCGCAGATCGGGCAATGCCGCCGTCAGGCGTGGCACCAGATCCGCGGCATCGGCCATCTGCGGCACCGCCCTGGCCGAGACGAAGCTGGTCGCCTCCACGCTCTGCACGCCGGCTTCGGCGAGCAGTCGGATGAGCGCCAGCTTGGCCTCTGTCGGCACCTGCACGCGCTGGTTCTGCAAGCCGTCGCGCGGCGCGACGTCGGTGATGTGGATTCGCTCCATGGCGGGCCTCAGGCGATCACGCGATCGCGACCGAGCGCATCGATCTGTTCGGCCGAATAGCCGGCCACCTCCGCCAGCACGCTGCGCGTGTGCTCGCCCAGCGCGGGCGGCGTGGTGAAGGCCGCAGGTTGCGCCGCGGACAGCTTGATCGGGTTGCCCGGCATGCGCAGCTTTTCGCCCGACCTGAGCGGCACTTCGACCACCATGTCGCGCGCGCGCACCTGTACGTCGTCGAGCGCCTGTGCGAAGTTGTTCACCGGCCCGCAGGGGATTCGCGCGGCTCGCAGGCGTTCCAGCCAGTGGGCGGTGGAATGCTTGCGCAACTCGGCACCGACGATCTCGTCGATCTCGGCCTTCGCCGCGAAGCGCACCGGCTGCTGCCGGTACTCGGGCTTGCGCAGCGCCGGCAGGTCGATGAAGTCGACGAAGCGCTCGAAGAAGGCATCGCCGATGCAGGCGATGATGATGTGCCCGTCCTCCGTCGGATAGCTGTTGTAGGGCACATGCACGAAGTGCCCGTTGCCGATGCCCGCCGGCACATGGCCGGACATCAGGTGCATGGTCGCCATGTAGTTGAGCAGCGAGATCTGCGCGTCCAGCATCGAGACGTCGACGTGCTGGCCGCGGCCGGTGCGTTCACGCTCGGCAAGCGCCGCCAGCACGCCCATCGCGCCGAACATGCCGCCGCCGAGGTCGCCGATCGGGATGCCGCTGCGCGTGGGGCCGGTCTCGGGCGTGCCGGTGATCGACATGCCGCCGCCCATCGCCTGCACCACCTGGTCGAAGGCGGGACGCTGGGTTTCCGGGCCGGTCTGGCCGAAGCCGGTGACGGAGCAGGTGACGATGCGCGGATTCACCTGCGCGAGCGATGCATGGTCGATGCCCAGCCGCTCGGTGACGCCGACGCTGAAGTTGTCGAACACCACGTCGGCATGGCGCACGAGATCGAGGAACACCGCCTTGCCCGCGTCGCTCTTGAGGTCGACGCAGACACTTTGCTTGTTGCGGTTGAGCGTGAGGTAGTAGGCGCCCATGCCGTCCCGCGCGTAGTCCGGGTCGTTTTCGAGCAGCCTGCGCGTGCCCTCGCCGGTACCGGGCGGCTCGACCTTGATGGTTCGCGCGCCGAGGTCGGCCAGCAGCATGGTGCCGTAGGGACCCGAGAGCATGTGGGTCAGGTCCAGCACGGTAATGTGTTCGAGTGCCAAGTTCGGAATCTCCATAGAACGGTTTGACTCCTGCATTGCAGCGGTCGTGCCAGCCCGCCGGGATGTTCGCAAGGCCTTGATTTACAAGGACTTTTCTATTTCTGCCAGGGCCGACTAACGTCTCATGAGACACTTATGAAACATATATCTGTTTCATCAAGACATGCCCATTCCCCAGAACAGCCGCGCCCGCCTGCCGCGCCTGTGCTTCCTCAGCTACCGGCAGATCCGCGAATTCGCGATGCCCGTGGTGGCCGAATACACCGGCCGCGCGGAGATCGAGGTGGTCGACGGCACCTTCGGCGGCGCGCTCGCCATCGCGCGCGACCGACTGGAGCGCGGCATGGTCGATGCCTTCGTGAGCGCCGGGTCGAACGCAAGCATCCTGCGCGCGGGACTGGAGGCGCCGGTTGCGACCATCCAGCTCGGCGGCTTCGACCTGCTGCAGGCGCTCATCAAGGCGCGGCGCATCTCCAGCCGCGTGGGCGTGGTGATGTACGGGCAGACCATCCCCGAACTCGACGCGGTCAAGGACCTGCTCAACATCGAGATCACGCAGTACGCCTACCAGACGCCGGACGATGCGCGGCAGCAATTCGAACAATTGCGGCGCGACGGCTTCGAGGTGATCGTCGGCTCCAGCCTGGTGGTCGAGCTGGCCGAGGAAGCCGGCCTGCACGCCCTGCTGGCCTATTCGCTCGCCAGCGTCCGCAAGGGCTTCGAGGACGCGATCGAGCTTGCGCGCGTGGCCCGGCTGGAAGCCGGCCGCTACGAGCAGCTCAACGGCGTGCTGCACAACCTGCAGGAAGCCGTGCTGGCGGTGAACCGCGACCACCGCATCATCGCGGTCAACCCGGCGATGCAGCGGGTGCTCGACAAGCCGCAGCGACTGCTGGACCAGCGCCTCGAACGGGTGGAGCCCGAGCTGTCGCTGCAAGGCACGCTCGACAGCGGCGCCGAGGAGCGATCGGTGGTGTTGCGATACGCCCGGCGCGACTGGATCGCCAACCGCACGCCGATCCGCGAGCACGGCGAGCTGGTGGGCGCCGCGCTCACGCTCTACGACGCACGCCGCATCCAGGAAGCCGACACCAGCCTTCGCATGCAGCAGCGCCGCCAGCAGAACAGCGCGAAGCACGGGTTCGCAAGCCTCATCGGCGAGAGCCCTGCCTTCGTGCGCGCGATGGCTACGGCGCGCCGCTACGCAAGGACCGATCTCGGCGTGCTGATCGCCGGCGAGAGCGGCGTCGGCAAGGAACTCTTCGCGCAAGCCATCCACAACGACAGCGCGCGGGCGGACCGCCCGTTCGTCGCGGTCAATTGCGCGTCCTTTCCGAGACGCTGCTGGAGAGCGAGGAAGGCGCGTTCACCGGCTCACGGCGCGGCGGCAAACGGGGTCTCTTCGAAGCCGCGCACACGGGCACGCTGTTCCTCGACGAGATCGGCGACATGCCGCTGTCACTGCAGACGCGCTTGCTGCGGGTGCTGCAGGAGCGCGAAATCACGCGGCTGGGCGCGACCGCGCCCGTGCCGGTCGACGTACGCGTCATAGCGGCCACCCATCAGCCGCTGGAAGAGATGATCGCCGCCCGCCGCTTTCGCCAGGATCTGTACTACCGGGTGAACACGCTGCGCCTCACGGTGCCGCCGCTGCGCGAACGCGGGGAAGACATCGCGCTGCTTGCGCGGGCGCACGCCACGCGCTGCCTCCAGCGGCTCGGGTCCCGGCTCGACGCGGCGCGAGCACTCGCGCCGCTGCTGCCGCACTTTCTGGCCGGCGAATGGCCCGGCAACGTGCGCGAGCTGGAGAACATCTGCGAGCGCGTCGCGGTGTTCCTGCTGCAGTTCGACCGCGTCGAGGACATCCGCTACGAGGACCTGCGGCATGACTGCCCCGAGTTGTTCGAACGCCATCCTGCGGGCACGCCGCCGGTGCGGGAGCGCGTGCTCGAAGCGATGCGGCTCGCGGGCGGCAACCGCCAGCGCGCAGCACGGCAGCTCGGGGTCAGCCGGTCGACGCTGTGGCGGTGGCTGCGCGACCTGGAGCTCGCGGGAGAACGCGGCGAAGCTTCCTAGTTCGCCTCGACGCTGCGGTCGGGCGAAGAGCCGGCGCTCACCACGCGCTGGGCTTCGTCGACGGTCACGCTGAACACCATCGGCGAATTCGGCGGCTGGACCCAGCGCCAGTCCCATTCGGTCTGCTGCTTGAGCGGATAGGGCGTGCGCTTCGCCGGCTTGCCGAGCATCCTGCGCACCTCTTCCACCGGCATGCCGGGTGCGACCTTGGCGAAGTTTTCCGGCGTGAGCACCTGCCGCAGCGCACTCATCTTGCCGTCGGCGCCGATGGTGATCATGTAGTTCTTCTGGCCCTGCGGCTGGCGGTTGTATTCGAAGACGCGCCCCGCAGGCGTGTCCCAGACGTTCTCGGGCTCGCCGAAACGCGCGCGAACATCGGCCTCGGTGGAGACGCCCTCCTCCAGTTCGCTGATGCGCCTCGGGTCGCAGCCGAAAAGCCAGAGCATGTTGGTCAGCAGCAGAAGGGCCGCGAGGCCGCGGCGGATTGTGGTTGGCGCCATACCGTCCCAGGAAATTGCACGGGGCGGTCAGTCTAGCCGCCGCCCTCAGTTCGCCGCGAAGCAATACATCAGCCCTGCGCCGCCCGTCCTCCTGAAGGCTTCCAGGCTGCAGCCCTGGGTTGCATGCGAAGAGTTCCAGGACATCGACGCCGGAGGCGCGTTCGTGCCCATGCGGTTGTGATGGCCGACAATGGCCGACCCTTCGCCGCTCTTGGTCCAGTTGCCGCAGGTGGTGTCCTTGCTGGTGTCGGTGGAGGCGCGCCCATCCGGCATCGAGCCGGTGAGGATGTCGTGGTTGTTGACGGGGTCGCCGCTGGCACTGACGATCTCGCCCTTTTCCGTCAGGCCGGTCTGCTTGTCGAGGTTGTTGGTGCCGTGCAGTTCGTCGATGTTGTTGGCGATCGTCACGCCTTTCACGTTGACCCACGGCCCCTTGCCGATGCGATCGCGGGCGTTCACGGGCGCACCGCCGGCCGTCGCGGTCGTGCTCAGGTACGCGCGCCAGCTGCGCCCGCCTGCGCCGACGCTGTCGGCCAGGCTCTGGCAGTAGCGGTCGGCGCCCGCGAGTCCGCCGAAGTCCCCGCCCTTGCCCGGGTTCGCGCTGGTGATGAAGAAGCTCATCTTGCTCTGGGGCTTGGCGGGTCCGCTGGTGCTGCAGGCGACCAGCGCCAGGGCAGCGGCTCCGGTCGCGGCGAGGAAGATCGAGTAGCGGCGCTTCATCGGCAATCTCCTTGGATGGATGGGAGCCGCCACGCTAGCGCATGGGCAAGAAGGCTTCAAGGCGGATTCCACCCGGTAAAATCCCGCCAAAGGTCCAATTGCCATGTCCATCTTCGCCCGTCCCCACTACCAGTCCGAAATCACCAACTTCATCGAGCAGATGAAGGAACAGAAGCCGACGCTGGAGGCCGAGCAGCGCGCCGGGCGCGCCCTGCTGTGGGACAAGCACCTCGACCGCAGCCTGCTCGAGGAGTACAGCGAGGCGAAGGTGCCGCAGCAGCCCTACGTCTACCAGACCCGCGTGAAGTAAGTGGTCATCCGGGCCGTTCCGGGTTCCGGTGCCCGCCGCCAGGGCGATGGCGCATTGGCCGACAGCGCAGGCTCGGGGCCGATCGAGGTGATCGCGGACGACGGCGCGGCGGTGGTCGCCGCCATGCCGGAGGTCATCGACCAGGTCGCCCTCGCCCGCCTCTACGGCGAACCCCTGTTCGCCCTGCCGAACGACCTCTACATCCCCCCTGAAGCGCTGCAGGTCTTCCTCGAGGCCTTCGAAGGCCCGCTCGACCTGCTGCTCTACCTGATCCGCAAGCAGAACTTCAACATCCTCGACATCCCGATGGCGGGGCTGACGCGGCAATACCTGAGCTACGTCGACGAAATCCGCCAGACCAACCTCGAACTCGCCGCCGAATACCTGCTGATGGCGGCGATGCTGATCGAGATCAAGTCGCGCATGCTGCTGCCGCCCAAGAAGTCGGCCGAGGGCGAGGAAGCCGAAGACCCGCGCGCCGAACTCGTGCGCCGCCTGCTCGAGTACGAGCAGACCAAGCTGCAGGCGGCATCGCTCAGTGCCATGCCGCAGGCCGGGCGCGACTTCTGGAAGGCCCAGGTCTACATCGAGCAGTCGCTCAAGCCGCGCTTCCCGGACATGAACGTGGTCGACCTGCGCGATGCCTGGGCCGACATCCTCAAGCGCGCCAAGCTGGTCCAGCACCACAAGATCTCGCGCGAAGAGCTCAGCGTGCGCGAGCACATGAGCATCGTGCTGCGGCATCTGCAGGGACGTCAGTTCGTCGAGTTCGAGAAGCTGTTCGACGTCACGCGCGGCACGCCGGTCCTGATCGTGACCTTCATCGCGATGCTCGAACTGGCCAAGGAAACCCTGATCGACATCACGCAGGCCGAAGCCTTCGCGCCGATCTACGTGCGGCTTGCGTACTCGCCGGCCTGACCTGACCCCCGCACGTCCCTCCGTCTCGTGGAGCGACCGGGCTCCAATGAGGTTCCTGGCTCGGTAGCACGGCTGATCGACAACCTCGAAATCGACACCTGAACACGATGAGCTACAGCGTCAAAGAAATCTTCTACACCCTGCAGGGCGAAGGCGGCCAGGCCGGCATGCCCGCCGTGTTCTGCCGCTTTGCCGGCTGCAATTTGTGGAACGGCCGCGAGAGCGATCGTGCCGACGCCGTCTGCCGCTTCTGCGACACCGATTTCGTCGGCACCGACGGCACGCTGGGCGGCAGGTTCGCGAACGCCGAGTCGCTGGCAGACACCATCGCCGCGCAATGGCCGGCCGATGACGCCGCGCATCGACTGGTCGTCCTGACCGGCGGCGAGCCGCTGCTGCAGGTCGATGCCGCACTGATCGCCGCATTGCATGCGCGCAGCTTCCGCATCGCTGTGGAAAGCAACGGCACCGTGGCGGCACCCGAGGGCATCGACTGGCTTTGCATCAGCCCGAAGGCGGGCGCGCCCTGGCTGCAGCGCTCCGGCCAGGAACTCAAGGTGGTATGGCCGCAGCCCGGCCTGGACCTCGACGCCCTGCAAGCCGGCGGTCACTTCGCACACCGCTTCCTGCAGCCGATGGATGGCCCGGCGCAGGCGGACCACATCGCGCTGTGTATCGACACCTGCATGCGCCGCCCCGGCTGGCGCCTGAGCCTGCAGACTCACAAGCTGACCGGCATCCGCTGATCCCTCAAGCATGACGACCCTCACGATGAACCCTCGCCGATTCACCGTCAGCCAGCGCTTTTTCTTCGACGCCGCCCACACGCTCGAGCGCGCCATCGAGACCGAAGCCAGCCGCCGTATCCACGGCCACACCTATCGCGCGGAAGTCGCGGTGAGCGGCCCGCGCGATGTCCGGACCGGCATGGTGGTCGACCTCGGCCTGCTGCGCCGCCGGCTGGACGCACTGCGCGAACGGCTCGACCACCACCTGCTCGACGAAGTGCCCGGACTGGGCGCGCCGACGCTGGAAAACCTCTGCGTATTCATCGCCGATGCCCTCGCCGACATGCAGCCGGCGCCCTCGCGCGTGCGGGTCTGGCGCGAGGCATTGGGCGACGAATGCGTGCTGGAGCTGGCGCCGCGCGCTTGAGCGCCAAGACTGGCTCGACGAAGCCGGCGGCTCAGGCCGATTCGACGCCCGGCTCGCGGCCCATCAGGCCGGCCACCGCTTCCGCCGGGGCCATCCGGCCATCCAGCACTGCCACCACACTGTCCGAGATGGGCATCTCGATCCCGAGGTGGCGCGCCCGCTGGACCACCGTGCGCGCGCAATAGACCCCCTCGGCCACGTGGCCCAGCGAATCGACCGCCTGCGCCAGCGTGCGGCCTTGCGCCATCAGCAGCCCGACCCGGCGGTTGCGCGACAGGTCGCCGGTCGCCGTCAGCACCAGGTCGCCCAGTCCCGAAAGGCCCATGAAGGTGTCGCTGCGGGCACCGATCGCGAGGCCGAAACGCGTCATCTCGGCCAGTCCGCGAGTGATCAGGGCCGCCCGGGCATTGAGGCCCAGGTGCAGTCCGTCGGCCAGGCCGGTGGCGATCGCCAGCACGTTCTTGACCGCCCCGCCGACCTCGACGCCGACGATGTCGTCGTTGGCGTAGACGCGCAGCGTCGGACCGTGAAAGGCCTCGACCAGCGCATCGCGCACCGCCGCCAGCGGACTGGCCGCGACCAGTGCCGTCGGCCGGCCCTGCGCCACTTCCTGGGCGAAACTCGGTCCGCTCAGCACGCCGGCCTTCAGCCCCGGTGCCACGCGGGCCTGGATCTCATGGGCCAGCAGCCCCGGGTCCGCGGAGCCCGGGCGTGACGGCTCGACCCCCTTCGAGAGCCATGCCACCGGACAGGCCACGTCACGCAGGATGCCGAGTTGTTCGCGCAACGCCGCCATCGGCGTCGCCACGATGACCAGTTCGGCCCCTTCGAAGGCGGCCGTGGCGGATCCGCCGACGACCTTCAATGCCGCGGGGAAGGCAATGCCCGGCAGATAGCGGGCGTTGTCGCGCGCCGCCGCCATGGCCTGGGCCTGGGCGGCATCGCGCGCCCACAGCGTGACCGCGTGGCGGCCGGCGGCATTGATGGCCAGCGCCGTGCCCCAGGCACCGGCGCCGAGCACGCAGATCTTCATCGGCGTTGGCGCCAAGCCGGATTTACTGCGTGACGATCGGCGAAGCCTGGCCCGCGGCCTGGGCCTGCTGCTGTTCGAACATCGCCTGGAAATTGATCTCGGCCAGGTGCACCGGCGGGAAGCCGCCGCGCTGGATCACGTCGGCCACGTTGCCGCGCAGGTACGGGTAGACGATCTGCGGGCAGGCGATCCCGAGGATCGGGCCCATCTGGTCTTCCGGCAGGTTGCGGATCTCGAAGATGCCGGCCTGCTTGGCCTCGACCAGGAACACGGTCCGGTCGCCGATCTTGGTCTGCACGGTGGCCGACACGGTGATCTCGAAGATGCCGTCGGTCACCGGCTGGGCGTCGACGCCGAGCTGGATGTCGACGGTCGGCTGCTCCTGCTCCAGCAGGATGGCCGGCGAATTGGGCTGTTCGAGCGACAGATCCTTCAGGTAGACGCGCTGGATCTGGAAAACGGGGTCTTGTGATTGCTGGTCGGCCATGGCTCTAACTTTCGAGGATCAAAACAAGGCCCGCCCGGGAAATGCTCCCGAGAGCGGGCTTCTGAGGGGTCAGCCGGCGATTATCGCCCGGCCGGATGGCAGGCCGGCGACCGGCTCAGGCGCCTTGCAGCAACGGCGCCAGGCCGCCGCGCCCGTCGAGCGCGATCAGGTCGTCGCAGCCGCCGACGTGGGTGTCGCCGATGAAGATCTGCGGCACCGTGCGCCGGCGCGTGAGGTCCATCATCGTGGCACGCGCCTGCGGGTCGCTGTCGATGCGGATCTCCTCGATCTGATCGACACCCTTGGACTTGAGGATTTGCTTCGCGCGAATGCAGTACGGGCAAACGGCGGTGGTGTACATCTTGACGGCTTGCATCTGGGCTATTTCGTGGAGGGTTCAGGCCTTTTCAAGCGGCAGATTAGCGTCTTTCCAGGATTTGAGTCCGCCGGCGACCGCTTGGGCCTGTTCGTAGCCGAGCTTCTTGGCGGTCGCCACGGCGCGCTGGGCCCGTGCGCCCGTTGCGCAGACAAGCAACAAAGGCAACGACTTGTTCTTGACCGTGGCCGGCAGCTTCTGCTCGAGCTGGTTCAGCGGCACGTTCTTGGCACCGGTCACGTGGCCGGCCGCGAATTCCTCGGGCTCGCGGACGTCGACCACCACCGCTCGCTCGCGATTGATCAGCTGCACCGCGCCCTGCGCCGTGAGCGAGCCGGCGTTGGCGCCGCGCACCAAAGGCCACGCCAGCATGCCGCCCGAGCTGAGCGCAATCAGGATCAGCATCCAGTTGTCGACAATGAATTTCACGGTGTTCCTTGAGTGGCAAACCCCGGATTTTAGAATGTCGGCTTTCCGAACGCGTTCCCAAAGGCCTCTCCCATGCACAAACTGGTACTGATCCGCCACGGCGAATCGACCTGGAATCTCGAAAACCGCTTCACCGGCTGGACCGATGTCGACCTCACGCCGACCGGCGTCGAGCAGGCCAAGCAGGCCGGCCGGCTGCTCAAGGCCGAGGGCTACGACTTCGACGTCGCCTACACCAGCGTGCTCAAGCGCGCCACCCGCACGCTCTGGCACACGCTCGACGAGCTCGACCGCACCTGGCTGCCCGTGATCCATTCCTGGCGCCTCAACGAACGCCACTACGGCGGCCTGCAGGGCCTGAACAAGGCCGAAACGGCCAAGAAGTACGGCGACGAGCAGGTGCTGGTCTGGCGCCGCAGCTACGGCACGCCGCCGCCGCCGCTCGAGCCCAACGATCCGCGCAGCGAGCGCGGCGACGTCCGCTACGCCAAGCTGGCCCCCGAGCAGGTGCCCTTGACCGAATGCCTCAAGGACACGGTGGCCCGGGTGCTGCCGTTCTGGAACGAATCGATGGCGCCGGCGATCCGCGCCGGCCGCCGGCTGGTGGTGGCGGCGCACGGCAACTCGATCCGCGCGCTGGTGAAGTACCTCGACGGCATCTCCGACGACGCCATCGTGGGCCTGAACATCCCCAACGGCATTCCGCTGGTCTACGAACTCGACGACGAACTCAAGCCGCTGCGGCACTACTATCTGGGTGACGCCGACGCCGCCGAAAAGGCCGTGGCCGCGGTGGCGTCGCAAGCCAAGGCGTAACAAATATTCTTAATTTGTTCAAAGGGTCGCGGAACCCCGGCAGACAACTTGCTTCCAAGCTGTGTATATTGGTTTGACAGGCGACAAGGACACTTTCACATGGGCCAGAAAATGAAGATCACCGGGTGGGTCGCCGCAGGCGCCTTCGCCGGCGTGCTGACAACCGTCTCGTTACAAACCGTTGCACGAGGCTCGCTGGCTCCCTTGCCGCTCGAAGAACTGCAGCAGCTGGCTGCGGTTTTCGGCATGGTCAAGAGCGACTATGTCGAGCCGGTCGACGAGAAGAAACTGATTTCGGATGCGATCTCGGGCATGGTCGCCGGGCTCGACCCGCATTCGCAGTATTTCGACAAGAAGTCCTTCAAGGAATTCCGCGAAGGCACGACCGGCCGTTTCGTCGGCGTCGGCATCGAGATCTCCCAGGAAGACGGTTTGATCAAGGTGGTGTCGCCGATCGAGGGTTCGCCAGCGTTCCGCGCCGGCCTCAAGCCGAACGACCTGATCACCAAGATCGACGACACCGCGGTGCGCGGCCTGTCGCTCAACGAGGCGGTCAAGCGGATGCGCGGCGAGGCCAACACCAAGGTGCTGCTGACGATCTTCCGCAAGGACGAGAACCGCACTTTCCCGGTCACGATCACGCGCGAGGAAATCCGCACCCAGTCGGTCCGCGGCAAGGTCATGGAACCGGGCTACGCCTGGATCCGCCTGTCGCAGTTCCAGGAACGCACGGTCGACGACTTCGTCAAGAAGGTCGAAGAAATCTACAAGCAGGACCCGAATCTCAAGGGCCTGGTGCTCGACCTGCGCAACGACCCGGGCGGCCTGCTCGACGCTGCGGTCGCGATCTCGGCCGCCTTCCTGCCCGAGAACGTCACGGTGGTGTCGACCGACGGCCAGCTGGCCGAGAGCAAGTCGATCTACAAGGCGGCGCCCGAGTTCTACCAGCGCCGCGCCGGCAGCGACCCGTTGCGCAACCTGCCGGCCGGACTCAAGACCGTGCCGCTGGTGGTGCTCGTGAACGAAGGCTCGGCCTCGGCCAGCGAGATCGTCGCCGGCGCCCTGCAGGACCACAAGCGCGCCACGATCATGGGCAGCCAGACCTTCGGCAAGGGCTCGGTGCAGACCGTCCGCCCCCTGGGCCCCGACACCGGCCTCAAGATCACGACCGCGCGCTACTACACGCCGAGCGGCACCTCGATCCAGGCCAAGGGCATCGTGCCCAACGTGCTGGTCGACGAGAGCGCCGAGGGCAGCCCCTTCGCAGCCCTGCGCATGCGCGAGGCCGACCTCGAGAAGCACCTGGCCAGCGGCCAGGGCCCCGAGAGCAAGGACCCGGAGCGCGAAAAGGCCCGTGACGAGGCTCGCAAGCGCCTCGAGGAAGAAGCCAAGAAGCCGCCGCAGGACCGCAAGGTGCCCGAGTTCGGCGCCACCGACGACTTCGCGCTGGCGCAGGCCCTCAAGAGCCTGAAGGGCCAGCCGGTGCTGGTCAGCAAGACCCAGATCATCGTCGACAACAAGGAAGAGAAGAAGGACAACTGATCCCGGGCGGCTCCGGAGGGGGCCCGCCCCGGCGGTCGGTTCCGCGCGGCGCATGGAAGACCAGGACCTGCTGCGCTATTCGCGCCACATCCTGCTGGAGGAATTCGGCATCGACGGCCAGGCGCGGGTGAGCGCCGGCCATGCTCTGGTGATCGGCGCCGGCGGGCTCGGTTCGCCCGCCCTTCTCTACCTGGCCGCGGCCGGCGTCGGGCGCATCTCGCTGGTCGACGACGACGACCTCGACCTCACCAATCTGCAGCGCCAGATTGCGCACGCCACGGCCCGCGTCGGCATGCCGAAGGTCGAGTCCGCGGCCGAGGCGATGCGCGCCATCAACCCCGATATCCGGATCGAGACCCACCGCCTGCACGCCGACGCCGAGCTTCTCGACCGGCTGGTGGCGGGCGCCGACGTGGTGCTCGACTGCTGCGACAACTTCGCGACCCGCCAGGCAGTCAACCGCGCCTGCGTCGCCCATGGCAAGCCGCTGGTGGCGGGGGCGGCGATCCGCTTCGACGGCCAGCTCAGCGTCTACGACACGCGCGATCCGGCCTCGCCCTGCTACGCCTGCCTGTTCCCGCCGGAGGCCGAGTTCGAGGAGACCCGCTGCGCCGTGCTGGGCGTCTTCGCGCCCGTGGTCGGCACCATCGGCACGCTGCAGGCCAGCGAAGCCCTGAAGCTGCTGGCCGGCATCGGGCCATCGCTGGCGGGCCGGCTGCTGATGTTCGATGGCCGGCGCACGGCCTTCGATTCACTGGGCGTGGCCCGCGACCCGGGCTGCGGGGTGTGCGGCCACCGCCCGCCGCCGCCCTGAGGCCGGCTCGGCTCAGCCGCCGCTTGCCGGCGTCGGCTGCTGCTTCGCCTTGGCGGCGCCCGCCTTGGCGGCGCGCGACGACGGGGTCTTGGCCTCGGTCAGCACTTCGGTGCAGTCCGCATCCTTGCCCGGACCGGTTTCGACCGTCGCCGCCAGCGCCAGCAGCGGATTGATCGCCGCCAAGGCCAGCGCCGCAGCGCCGCGGGCCGCGAGCGGCGCGACCTCCACACCGGCCTTCGGCGCCGCGAAGGTGCCGCGCACCCGCAGCGGCGTGCGCAGCGCCAGGATGCTCTTGTCCTTTGGCGCCTGTTTGACGATGAGGTCCATGCGCTCGTCGGCCAGGTTGATGCTGCCCGCGCCATTGAACACCGTGTCGCTGGTGTCGAACAGCAGGGTTCGGCCATTCATCACGCCCTTCTCGACGTCGAAGGCCACGGCGGCGCAGCGCAGTTCCACGTTGTGGTCGCCTTCGAGCAGGAACTTGATGATCTCGCCGCCGTCGAGGCCGAGGAACTCGAGCAGCAGGTTGCTGAACTGCCCGCGCCCGGTGAGCGCCGCGACGTCGCCGGACGAATTGGCCAGCCAGGCCGCCACCGAGTTGCCGCGGCCCGACAGGTTGATCCGGCCGTCCAGTCGGCCAAAACTGGTCTTCAGGGTCTCGACCTTCGGAATCAATCGATTGAGCTGCATCCCGCGGATATCGAGCGCCGCACGGATGTCGGCCGGATTCTGCGTTGCATCGATTCGGATCGCACCGGCAATCCTGCCGCTCGCCACGCCGAGATCGAGCGGGTCCAGGGTCAGCACGCCGTCCTTCAGCTTCACCTGCACACTGCCCTTGTCCAGCGGAAGCTCGCGCACGTTCTGGATCCGCTCCGCGGTGTAGCTGACATCGGCGTTCATGGCACGCAGCCGCTCGAAATCCAGGGTCGCGTCCGGTAGCACCTTGCGCGAGGGGTCGTTGCGCTTTTGCTTGTCGACCTGCGCGATGCTGGGCGGTGCCGCCACGCCCTCGACCGCGTTGGCCGAGCGCGCGGTCGGCGGCAGCCCGATCAGCGGGCCGAGATCGTCCATGTCCATCACGCGCGAACGCAGCTTGCCGCCCAGGTGCGGCACCTGCTGCGACTTGTCGAACTGCATGTCGCCGCTGATGTCGGACAGGCCCAGGCGTCCCTTCAGGCCGCGCACTTCCCAGAGCGCGCCATTCTTGCGCAGGTTGCCGCTCAGCGCGTAGGGCGGCGTCTGCGGCAGCGCGATGCCCAACGCCGGATAGAGGCGCCCCAGGTTCGGGCCCCTCATCTCGACCTGGGCGTCGAGGCCATCCAGGTCGGCCAGTTCGGCCACCGTGCCCTTGCCCGTCAGGCGGGTCTGCGCGACCTTCAAGTCGATCTCGATCGGAAACGGCGGCTGCCCGACGGACGTCAGCTGCAGCACGTTGCCGGTGCGCCCTACCGCGGACATCGGCTGCCCGCGGTAGCGGCCCTTGATCTCGTAGTCGAGGGGCAAGTCGCCGCGGCTGCTGTCGAAGCTGAAATCCGCGTGCAGGTCGAGCGCCTGCGCCTTGGCGAGGAAGTCGATGCTGCCGCCGTCGACCTGGATCAGGCCGATGACCGGGACTGTTCCCGGGTCGGCACTGTCCTTGCCGAGCGCCCAGGTCTTGCGGCCGTCCTCCTCCATCTGGAGGCCGAGCGAAGGCCGGCTCAGCACCAGGCGCGGCAAGACGATGCGGCGGCGCAGCAATTCCCAGAAGCGGATGTCGAACTCGGCCTTTTCGGCCTGAACGAGATAGGGGTCCCGGGCCCACGCAGGGTTGGCGAACTCGATGCCGTCGAACTTGACCGTCGCCTGGCGCCAGCCAAGGGCGACATCGAGGTGCCGCGTGATCTCGAACTTGCGTCCTGTCTTCTCGCTGACATAGCGATTGACCGGCGCACGCAGCGTGTCCCACGGGAAAAAAGCCGCCAGCAGCAGCAGTGCGAGGAACAGTCCGAGGACCAACGCGCCGAGCGCCACCCAGCGCCGGCGACGCGGCGGGGAGGCGGCGGGAGCGGTCTGCATGTTCTTCAATCGATCGGCGCGCCCGTATGCACCGCGCTGACGCCCTGGGCCGCCTCGCGGACGCAGACGGCGGCGATCCCGGCGGCAGCCGCCATGGTGGCCGCCTCGGCCAGCCGCAATTCGGCCATCGCCGGCTCGCCGCCGGCCACTGCGACGCCGCCGGCGAGCGCCAGCACAACGATCGCGATGGAACTCCAGATGATGTTCATGGCCGCACCTTGCAGGATTGTGAAATGGACGGCGGGCCGCCGCCAGTGGGTGCAAGCATGGCTCCCCTTGCACGTCCGGCGGGTCGGCGGCCGGGTGCAAACGGTGTGCGGCGTCGCCTACGGGTGCGTTCTCATGGGCGCGTAAGAACCAGCCTACAGCCGCAGGCCGCGCAAACCTTCATCATGCGAACGAACAAATCCGTAGCATTGCCACCGCGGGCCTTCCTTGGAGACAATCCAGTCCACCAAGAAAACGCCCCCGGGGGACAGCGGTTCTCATGGACCCAAGATTAAAAACCTACATCGTCGAAGACAACGTCACGATCCGAGAGAACCTCGTCGGCACTTTGGAGGAGCTTACGTGCATTTCGGCGATCGGTTTTGCCGAGACCGAGGCCGAGGCAAGCCAATGGCTGACCGACCATGGCGACGAGTGGGAACTGGCCATCGTCGATCTGTTCCTGAAGCAGGGCAGCGGTCTGGGCGTGCTGCAGACCTGCCGCTCGCGCCGGCCGAACCAGAAGGTGGTGGTGCTGAGCAACTACGCCACCCCCGACATCCGCAAACGCTGCGCCCAGTTCGGGGTCGATGCGGTGTTCGACAAATCCAACGAAATCGACGGACTGATCGACTTCTGCATCGAGCAGGCGTCCGCGTCGAGGGTCTCGCAGAGCAGCAACTGACGGCGCTGGACGCCTCGGGCTCAGTCGATCAGCTTGTTCTTCAGCGCGTAGTAGGTCAGGTCGCTGTTCGATGAAAGATTCATTTTTTCCATCAGCCGCGTCCGGTAAGTGCTCACCGTCTTCACCGACAGCGACAGCGTCTTGGCGATATCGCCGGCGGTCTCGCCCTTGGCCAGCTTGAGGAACACCTGAAACTCCCGCTCCGACAGCTGTTCATGCGGCGCCGCGTCGTCCTTGCGGTCGAGTTGGCGCGCCAGCAGTTCGGCCACCGCAGGGGTGATGTAGCGACGACCGAGCGAGATGGTGCGAATCGCATTGACGATCTCGATCGGATCGCACTCCTTGTTGAGGTAGCCGCTGGCGCCCTGGCGAATCAGGTTCATCGCATAGTGCTCTTCCGGATAGCCGCTGAGGATCAGGATGCCGACGTCCGGCGCCTTGGCGCGGATCATCGCCAGGGCGTCGATGCCGCTTTGGCCCGGCATCGACAGATCCATCACCAGCACATCGAGTTCGGTGGTCCGAACGAGCTCGATCGCCTCGCGGCCGCTGGCCGCCTCACCCACCACCCGCAGGTCGACATGCTCCGAAAAGAACTGCCGCAAGCCGGAGCGCACGATGGCGTGGTCGTCCACAATTCCGATCTTGATCATCTGTTACCTTCGTCGTTGTATCGCGGCCTCTTGCGTCGCAACATGCCGGTCCCTGGTCGGCTCCGATTATTCCCGAAATTGATCTGCAGGCATTGCTCGGAGACCTCATGCGCTGGTTAGCTTTTCCCAAGATGACCCTCGGGCTGGCGCTTGCCGCCTTGGCAGCGCTGGCGCTGGTGGGCATCAACGAAGCAGGCTACCAGCAGTCGCACCGCGCCCTGCAGGATGTCGGCGACGCGCAGAAGGCGCGCGGCCTGCTCAACCTCGTGCTGCAGAACGTCCTCGATGCCGAAACGGGGCAACGGGGCTTCCTGTTGACAGGGGAAGCCCGCTATCGTGAGCCTTATGACCTCGCCGTCAAACAGGTGGAGGGCAACCTGGCCACGCTGCAGGGTCTTTATGCGCGGCGCCCGGGCGAACTGACGCAGGTGGGCGAACTCTCCAAGCACGTGTCGCGCAAGCTCGCCGAAATGGAAATGAGCGTGCGCCTGCGCCAGAGCGGCAACGAGGACGCCTGGAAGTTCGTGATCACCACCGATGTCGGCCGCGAGGAGATGGAGGCCATCCGCCAGCAGGTCGGCCAGCTGATCGCGATCAGCAACGACGAGCTGACGCGCAGCCAGCGCCAGATCGCCAGCTCACTGCGCCTGGGGCGCATCGGCATCACCCTGGTCACGCTGGCGGGGCTGCTGGCCTTCTACCTCTACCTGCGCCAGACCCACGCACTGCAACTGGTCGGCGAGCGCCAGCAGGAGGCGCTGCAGCGCGAACGCAACGCGCTCGAAGGCGAGGTGCGCGAGCGCACGGCGACGCTTGGCGAACTCGCCACCCATCTGCAGCAGGTGCGCGAATCCGAGCGCGGCTTCCTGGCGCGCGAGCTGCACGACGAACTGGGCTCGCTCCTGACGGCCGCCAAGCTCGACGTCGCGCGCCTGAAATCCAGGCTCGGCGATTCGCCGGACGCCATCCAGCGGCTGCAGCACCTGAACGAACTGCTCAACAGCGGCATCGCGCTCAAGCGCCGGATCATCGAGGACCTGCGCCCGTCATCGCTGTCCAACCTCGGGCTGATCGCATCGCTGGAAATCCTGGGCCGCGAGTTCGCCGAGCAGTCGGGCATGGAGATCGAGATGGTGCTGGAGCCGGTCGATCTCGACGAGGACAACCAGCTCACGGCCTACCGGATGGTGCAGGAGAGCTTGACCAACATCGGCAAGTACGCGCAGGCCACCGAAGCCAGCATCGTCATGAAGAACTACGGCAACCACGTGGTGGTCGAAGTGATCGACAACGGCAAGGGCTTCGACACCCAGCATGCCCGTCCATCGACGCATGGCCTGGCCGGCATGCGGCACCGGGTCGAAGCCGCCAAGGGCAAGCTCAGCGTGGCGTCGACGCCCGGCAAGGGCACCCACCTCAGCGCCATCCTGCCGGCCAGGCAGGCCTGACGCGGCGGGTCCGCGACGCCCCGCCGCGCCCTTTCGGTTCTCTCCTACGCCCCCAGGCCGCTGCTGCTGACAGGGTCCGGGGGACCATGCCCTTAACGTGGATGCCAGGCCGTTCGGAACCCGAACGCGCTGTTTTTGCATCCACGGGGCCATCCCTCGAAAAGGAGTCAGCATGTTGCACTACGCCGTCGTCTTCCTGGTCATTGCCTTGATCGCCGCGCTGTTCGGTTTCGGCGGCATCGCTGCCAGTGCCGTGGGCATCGCGAAGATTCTCTTCGTCATCTTCCTTGTCCTGGCCCTTGCCAGCTTCATCGCGGGCTTGATGCGACGCCGCTAGCGTCGTTACGATGGACAGGTCACCCAATCAATTTTCGGAAGGAATCATTTCATGAACACAACGACCAAGACGCCCGCACAGCTCGCCGAGGACGCGCGCCAGACGGCCAACGACGCGATCGACACGACGCGGGCCTATGCGCAGAACGCAGTCAATGCGGCCGGCGAGAAGGTGCGCGACCTGCGTCGCGATGCCGAGCCGGCGGTGGAGCAACTGGCGGCGCGGGTCCAGCAGGCGGTGCAGCGCGGGCTCGATGCCGCGTCGACCACCAGCGCCCGGGCCCAGCGGCGCCTCGAGGCCGCTGCCGATGTGACCGGAAAGTACATCGCCGACCAGCCCGTTCGCTCGGTGCTGGTGGCCGCCGCAGCCGGGGCTGCCATCACGGCGCTGATCGTCCTGGCCAGCCGCCGTCGCGACGACTACTGATCCCCGCCACGGCCGCCGCAGCACCATGTTCCATCCCATTGTCTCCACGGTGCTCGGTCACCCGGAACTCGTCGCCGAACATCTCGCCAATTACGGCGCACTGATCCGGGAGGAATCCCAGACGGCGAGCCAGGGCCTCATCTCGAAGCTCATGGCGGGCGTGATCGCGGCGGTCAGTGGCATGCTGGCCCTGGGCCTGGTCGGCGTGGCCGTGATGCTCGGCGTGCTGCACGGCAGCTTCCATTGGGTGTTGGCGGCGGTCCCCGGGGTGGCGATCATCATCGCCCTGCTCGCGGCGCTGGCCGCGGCGCGGCCCCGGCCTTTCCATGCATTCGACGACCTCCGAAGCCAGCTCGACGCGGACGTGCGGGCGCTGCGAGTGGCGGGAGAACGCCATGGCCGCTGACCGCCAGCCGCTCACGCCCCAGCAACGGCTCGCGTTGTCGCGCCGGGCGCTGGTCGCGCAGTTGCAGGGAGACCGCCCCGACGCGGGCGCCGACGAGCTGTACGCGTTGCCTGCGCCTGCAGTCCGTCCTGCGGCATACGACCACTTCGCCTGGTCCTCGGTGGCCCGCGGCGTGGTGCGCCGCTGGTGGCGCCGTCATCCGGCGAATGCGGCCGGCCAGCTGGCGCGGCCGCTGCTCGAGCGCTATGCGCGCGAGGAGCCGGCCAAGCTGGTCGGCGCGGCCGCCGCGGCCGGTGCCCTGGTGGTGCTGGTCAAGCCGTGGCGATTGCTCTCGATCACCGCGGTGCTTGCCGCGGTCGTGAAGACATCCGACGTCGCCGACATGGTGACGACGCTGATGCAGAAAACCGCAAACCCACGAAAGGACCCTCCATGAACACCGCCGTCAAAGAACGCCACGAACCCCTGAAGCTCGACCAGGCAGCGATCGACAAGGCCTCGAAGAGCCTCGACGAAGGCGCCGTCACCCCCAGCTACGGCCCCTGGCGCGACGACATCGTCAAGCTGCTCAACGACGCCCTGGCCACCGAGCTGGTCTGCGTCCTGCGCTACAAGCGCCACTATTTCACCGCCAGCGGCGAAGCCTCGCCGGCCATCGCCGATGAATTCCTGGTGCATGCCAACGAGGAGTCGGCGCATGCCGACAAGATCGCCGAGCGCATCGTGCAGCTCGGCGGAGAGCCCGACTTCAACCCCCAGAGCCTGCAGGGCCGCAGCCACGCGAGCTACGACGCATCGCTCGAACTGCAGGCGATGGTGCGCGCCAACCTGGTGGCCGAGCGCATCGCGATCGAGACCTATCGCCAGATGATCGCGCTGATCGGCGACAAGGATCCGACGACCCGGCGCATGCTGGAAGAGATCCTGAGCGATGAGGAAGAGCACGCCGACGAACTGAAGGACTGGCTCGGCCACTGATCCCGCCTTCCCCAGCAAAAAGCCCGGGCAACCGGGCTTTTTTGCTGACCGCGCCGCAGCGGCGGCTACATCTTCACTTCGAGCTTGTTGTCGACCGCGCTCACGCCCTTGACGGACTTCGCGATCTCCTCGGCGCGCGCCTTGGCGGCGGCAGTGGGGGCGGGCCCGCTCAACGTTACCTGGCCGCCCTTGGTGTCGACATCGATCTTGATCGCGCTCAGGTCGGGATCCTTGGCCAGTCCGGTCGACACGGCCGCGGTGATCGATGCATCGTCCATGGCGCCGGCCACCGATGCGGCGGCCGACTCCGTCTTGGCCTTGGCGGTGGTGCCGGCCTGTTCGGTCTTGGCAACGGCCGAGTCGGCCTTCTTGCCCATGGTCTCGTTGTCTGTCTTGCTGCAGGCGCCCAAACCCAGGACGCCGGCGGCCAAAAGCAGCGCCACGGCGCCGCGCCCGCTGGGTTTGTTCGATGGGGTCATGGATGGCTCCGTACGCGCGCTCACGGATTTTGGGGGTCGCTTTTCAAGGCGTCCTTCGCCTTTTCCTTCACGTCGCCGTAGGTCTTCTGCACCTTGCCGGCGGCCTGGTCGACCACGCCCTCGGTCTGAAGCTTGTCGCTGCCGGTCACCTTGCCCGCGACTTCCTTGATCTTGCCCTTGGCCTCTTCGACGCGGCCTGCAACCTGGTCCTTGTTCATGGCGTTTCCTTCGCAAAAATGGATGAATCGGTGGTTCGACCGAACCACTGCAATCAATCTAGTGCGCCGGCACGGGCGCCACGGCGGGCAGCGGCGCATCCTGTTGTAGGACACGGGGAAGTCAGGCCGTCACGATCCACCCTTCGACCGGATCGATGACCTCCGGAAGCCCGTAGCCGGGGCCCGGGCGGCTATCGCGGCGCGCCTCGGCCCAGGCCGCCTGCACGAGGCACAAGACCGCATCGAGACGGTCGCCCTTGGCGTCGGCGAGCAACGCGTCGCGCGCGCCCGGGTCCAGCGCGAGGCGCAGGCCGAGCCTGCCGGCGCCCCGCTCCAGCGCGGCCAGGAGGTCGGCCCGCGCCTCGCGGCGTTCGACGGTCTGGCCAGCCACCAGATCGCTCTTGTAGCTGCGCCGGCCGATCAGCTCGCGCGCCAGCAGGCCCGGGTAGGCCTCCAGCGCGATGCGCGACGCACCCGCCACCCGCAACGGCGGGTGCAGGCCCGGCAGCGCGGCGTCGGCGGCCAGCAGCCGCGGCACGCCGGCATGCAGCATGAACGCGACTGGGGGGTTGACCCATTTCATCGAGGGGCTGGAGCCCGCAGGGCCATCCGTCTGCCGGTGCGCGAACTTCCCGCCCTTGGGCCGGGCGGCGCAGAAGGCCGCGAAAGTGCGCCGGATCTCGTCGCGCCCGAGGCCCGCGTAGTGCGCGATCAGCGGCTCCCAGGCCAGCGGCCAGCCGAGTTGCACCACCAGTTCGCGCGGCAGTCCGAACGGGAGATCGAAGCCGCCCACCCAGGCCGGGAGCGTGCCCAGCCAGCGCCCCCAGTCGTCGAGATCGGCAAAGAATTCGAAGCCGGCCAGTTCCACCCGGCCGCCGCGCACCGCGCCGAGCGCGACCACGATCGGCTTGCGCGCGGTCGGCGCGCTCGAGAAATCGCAGCCGAGCAGCCGGGAGTTCAGTGGCGCCCGACGATGGCGGCGGTGGCCATCAGTTCCTCGAGCAGCGCCAGCGAAACCTTGCCAGACACCGCGTACGGGTCGAGTTCGGGGCGCTCGGAGTACTTGAGCAGGGTCGAGGCGTTGAGCTTCGACAGGTTGACCTGCCCCATGGTCCAGCCGCCGAAGCGGCGTTCGGAGATTTCTTCGTAGTGCAGGAGCACCACGTCCTTGTGGCGCGGATCGCGCTGGATGTGGCCGTAGAGCTCGCTGATTGCCACCCGGCCGCCCTCGATCGCCTGCAGGAACACGCCGGCCCCGTAGCAGAGGATGCCGGTGACGCCGCAGGCGGTGTTGTGCGAGCGCGATTGCGCGAGGATGGCCTCGATGGCGCCCTGGCTGGTGTCCACGGCGCGGCTGGCGTAGAGAAGGCGTACGAGCATGGTGTGTGGTGTATCCGGCTTAGCGCTTGCGCGGCAGGAGGGAAAGGAATTCGCGCCGCAGGTTGGGGTCCTTCAGGAAGACGCCGCGCATGACCGAGTTGATCATCTTGCTGTCCATCTCCTTGACGCCGCGCCACTGCATGCAGAAGTGCTCGGCCTCGACCACCAGCGCCAGCCCGTCGGGCTGGGTCTTTTCCTGGATCAGGTCGGCCAGTTGCACCACGGCTTCTTCCTGGATCTGCGGCCGGCCCATGACCCATTCAGCCAGCCGTGCGTACTTCGAGAGGCCGATCACGTTGGTCTTCTCGTTCGGCATGACGCCTATCCAGAGCTTGCCGATGATCGGGCAGAAATGGTGCGAGCAGGCGCTGCGCACCGTGATCGGGCCGACGATCATCAGCTCGTTGAGGTGCTCCGCATTGGGGAACTCGGTCAGCGAGGGCGGCGGCACATAGCGACCCTTGAAGACTTCGTTGACGTACATCTTGGCGACGCGGCGGGCCGTGTTGCCGGTGTTGTGGTCGTTGTCGAGATCGATCACCAGGCTCTCGAGCACGTCCTTCATCTTGCCCTCGACCTCGTCGAGCAGCCCTTCGAGTTCGCCGGGCTCGATGAACTCGGCGATGTTGTCGTTGGCGTTGAAGCGCTTGCGGGCAGCGAGCAGACGCTCGCGAATCTTCACGGACACGGGCGTGCCCTCGTCTTCATCCCCTGCGGCGGGGCGCGGTACGGCGTCGATGGTCCTGAGCATCCGCCCATCGTATCAGCGAATGGATTTCCACAAGCTCCCTAAGGCGCCCTCCCCGCCTGCCCAGGACGCTATTGTTTTGATAGCGAAAAGTCGGTCACCAGCGGCAGGTGGTCGGACATGCGGGCCCAGATCGGGCCGCGCGGCACCGAAGAGGCGACGGGTTCGACCTGGCGCCCGTAGATGAAGTCGAGTTGCGCGACCGGCAGGCGCGAGGGATAGGTCAGCGTCCGCGGCCCGCGCAGGTCGCTGGAGTCGCGCATGCCCATCGCGTTCATCGCATAGCGCATCCGCGCACCCCAGTCGTTGAAGTCGCCGGCCACCACCAGCGCCTCGCCGGGCGGGATCTCGCGCTCGACGAATTCGCGCAGCTGCGCGATCTGGCGGATCCGGCTGCCCTTGATCAGGCCCAGGTGCACCACGATGGTGTGCACCGTGCGGCCGTCGAGGTCGATCGCCACGTGCAGCAGCCCGCGCTGCTCGAAGCGGTGGTCCGAGATGTCCTGGTGGGTCTTGCGCAGCACCGGCCAGCGCGTGAGCAGTGCGTTGCCGTGCTCCCCGTGCTTGGTGATCGCATTGGTCTCGTACACCGCCGTGTAGCCCTCCGGGGCGAGGAAATCCGCCTGCGGCAGCTCGGGCCAGCGATGGAAGCGCGCGGCCGCCTGGCGGTTCACCTTGCGGACTTCCTGGAGGCAGATGATGTCGGCGTCCAGTTGCTCGATCGCATGGCCGAGGTTGTGGATCTCCAGCCGCCTGGCGGGGCCGATGCCCTGCACGCCCTTGTGGATGTTGTAGGTGGCTACGCGGAAGCTGGTCGCCGGAGGATTCATCGTGCAAATTGTGGCAGGAGCAGGATGGCTGCGGCGTTGGTGGAGGAAAAAGTGGCTGCTGCCGCCTCCCGGTAGGGCAGCCAGCGCCAGGCCGTGTGCTCGCAAGGATCGAGCCGCGGCGCCAGCGGCGCCGGCACGCAGAGGCTGAACAGGTGTTCGGTGTTGGAGCTCACGCCCGGCGCATAGCGTGCGCGCCAGCGCGGCAGGATCTCGTAGACGTTCCTGCGCTGCCAATCGAGCAGCCGCGGCGCCAGCGCGCTGCCCTCGTCGCACTGGATGCCGGTCTCTTCCTCGACCTCGCGCGCGGCGGTGCGGGCGAGCGGCTCGTCGTCGAAATCCTTGCTGCCGGTGACCGACTGCCAGAGGTCGTCGTCGCCGGTGCGGCGGATCAGCAAGACCTCGAGCGCCGACGTGTGGACCACGACCAGCACCGACTCGGGGATCTTGAACCGGGGACCGTCCGTCACACGCCGCTGATCACTGCATCGATGGCAGCGACGAGTTCATTGGCCTGGGCCCGCAGGCTGCCGCGCGGTGGGCCCAGATCCTTGACGCGAAACGGCGCCGTCATCTGCGGCAAGGCGACGAAGGACTCGCCGCTCCATTGGAGCACCGGGCACAGGCGCCGAGGCAGCGCCGTGGGCATCTGTGCGAGCGCCACCAAGGGCACGACCAGACGGGTCGGCAGGCTTTCCAGCAAGTCGCTCTGGATGTCGACACACCAGGGAATGTCGTCACGCTGCGTCTTCACGGGATTGGCGTGGACATCGAACTGGGCCATGCCGCACCTACCAGGGTCGGAGCTCTTCGCCGAAGACCCCGATCCGTTCGACCAACGCGTTCTGGGCGGCGATCCATTCCCGGTAGGTTTCGTTGAACTCGCGCTTGCGAGCATCCATCGTCTTCGCCTGCTCCAGCGCCTCGAGTTCCGCGTAGCGTGCGGCCGAAACGATGACGCCGGCGATGCGATCGTTCTTCATCACATGGACGGGTTCGCGTTCGGCCTGTCCGAGGTAGTAGCCGAAGCGGTTTTTGGCTTCAGTCGCGCTGATCTGCATGAGGAATCCCGTTCACGAGCCAATAGCCATTTTAGCCATCTTCTCGGGTGTGACCGGGATAGGGGCAGTCCTAGACTGCGCCCCTCCCACACCAATCGGCATCGGGGTCCGCACAGGGCGGTTCGAAAGCTTCGTGCGTCACCCCTGCACTCGCGCCCATGGCCCGCCGCTCCCGGAACATCGCAGCGCCGCGCTTCCACTGCTGCGCGTCAACCCAACGGTCGGGGCCCGCCGCCATGGCTTCATCCCTATCCAGCCCTCCCACATCGTGCAGTAGTTGGTGTTTTTGTTGCAAGACCGCCATGCGCCGTCAGCGACGACGATCGAATTTTACATCGGAAGTTTCCGATTTGATTGAGGAAAAAGCTCAACGAATTTTTAGATTGAAATAGCAACTCTTTCAGTATTTGCCTTCTAAAATAAAGTTGACTCCCTTGGAATAAATGGATCAGCTCCGTGAAATCAGTTGCACGAACAATTGCCGTCTTTTCTTCCTTCGTAACAATTTCCGGCCTGGCTTGGGCCAGTCAATCTATAATTTCACTTTTGCCACCGCCTCGTCGACAATCGTCTCTCCGCCAGCGAGTTTTGTGGCGAGTAGTGCAATCGACGGATTACCATCCACGAGTTGGAGCAGTGTCGGCCGTCCGTCAGTGCAGGATGGTGGTTTGGAGTGGGTGCAACTGGATTTTGGCCCCTTCCGAACAGTCAACTATGTAGAACTTTATCCACGAAAGGTGGACAGCGGAATTGAGAGTCCCAGTAAGCCCATGTGGCCGCGAGTGCATTCCCTCAGGAATTTTGCATTCAGTATTTCGACGGAAACCAGTATGTCACACTGAAGAACTATGCGTATATACCGTCGCCGCATCCGAGCGGCTACGCATATTTCTTTCTGCCAAAGACAGTGACGACCAGTTCCATCCGCGTCGCGGCATGGAGGTGGCGTCAAGATTTTTTTGAAAACAAATACTATTTCCAGCTCGCGGATGCAAGGGCTGGATATGTGAATTCAACGGATTACAACCAGTCGACTTCAATTTACGGGGACAGCACGACCTTCGGCTGGAAATGGAAATTCAAATCCGCTAGCGAAAAGGTGGCCGGCCGACTCGATGCGCCGATAGGGCCAAAAATCAAAGCGGTGGATTACTCCGTGGCAGGGATCACGCTGGCTCAAGTTCAAGTCGGAGGTGCCACAAATGCGCTCGACGCCGACGCCAAAGCTGACGGCACCCCTCCGAAGGCGCTGGCATTTGCCGACCGCATCTGGCAGGACCTATCTTTCAACATCATCCTCCGCCTTGGCTTGAACGATGCATGGGTGCCCGATCCAACGGATACAGCGGCAAGAGCGGTGGCCCGCGCCGCATTCAAGAGTCGCCTGACCACGATGGTGCAAAACGTCCGCACCGCAGGGAAGCGCCCCATCATTGCCGGACTGAACAGGATTGCGGTTACTCCCTCGATCCCGTCTACGTTTTATTTCACCGACGCCCGACGTATCAGCCAGCGCGATGAGTTCGATGCGGCAGCGCGAGAAGTCGCCACGGAAACATCAACGTTCTTTGTTGACGTCGGCGCTGTTCCATTCTACGGAGCATCTGACATCGTGGATGATGTCCACGCCACTCAAAGTTATAGCGATCGGATTGCGGACTACATCAATCAGCAACTCGCCACTTATCGGCTAGGCGACCCATTCCCGGTAAATCAAGATTTCCGGGTCGGGGATTTTTATTATTACCTCGACAAATCGAAGGTGCATTGCATGTATTCAAACGCGGCGTCTTTTGCGAGCCTGACCGGCAAGACGGGTGACCAAGGTGTGATTGTTCTCAATTCTCTCCCCCTAGGAATCACACGCGACATCGATTGCCATCACTAAAATATGTTCAGCAAACTGGGTCTTGATGCAACGCCAAGGCCCTTTGCAACTCAACCAAAACACTCACATAAAGGCCACCTTGAACCTCTGGCAAGACTTTCTCATCAACGACAACAAATCAATGCGGAAGTGGGTTCACTACTTCCCAATCTATGAGCGGCATTTCGCGTCATTTAGAAACAAGTCAATTACTTTTCTGGAGGTCGGCGTTCACAGCGGAGGCTCACTCCAGATGTGGCAGCGGTACTTCGGCCCCTTTGCCAGAGTCGTCGGCATCGACATTGATCCCCAGTGCGCAGAACATGAATCGCCGGGCATCTTCGTCCGGATCGGCGACCAGTCCGACCCGCAGTTCCTACAGGAACTGATCGACGAGTTCGGCATCCCCGATGTGATCTTGGACGACGGCAGTCACATGATGGCGCACATGCGCAGTACGTTCGATTTCTTCTACCCAAGGATGCACAAGAATGCCGTCTACATGGTGGAAGACATGCACACAGCTTACTGGAGCGAGTTCGGCGGAGGCGTGGACAACCCCGAGTCGTTCATGAACTTCGCCAAAGACTGTGCCGACAGGCTGAATTGGAGCCACAGTCGCGGAACAGTTGCCCCCGATTACATCGGCAAGCAAACGTTGTGCGTGAGTTTCTATGACAGCATCGTCGCGTTTGAAAAGGGCGACGTGTGGTGGAAGGACGCGCCATGGACGGGCGAAGGCAGAGAAGGCCTGTACGGGAAAGGCGTTGTCCGCCCTGCCGCCTCTCCAGACGCTCCGAGCCGTGCCGATCTTGCGCTTTTGACCCAGGCAGAAGACCGGCGCAAGGCCAGCGATGCGCAAAATCCAGAACTGACGGCCGCCAATCTCCGCCTGCGCGACGAGATCGCCGCATTGCGGGCCAGCACCTCATGGCGCGCGACCGCCTTGCCTCGACGCATCTCAGGCTGGCTGAAGCGCTAAAGGCATGATCGGGATGAGCAGCAGTCGTGGACTGCGCCCCTCCCACCACTCGGCATGCGGGTCCGCACAGGGCCCGGCCTGCGCCACCTTGCGCTGGACCTCGCGCTGCACGACGCCCAAGACCGTGCGCTGACGCTTGAGGACCTTCTTCAAGCGCTTGACCTGTTTGCCATGGGCGTAGCTCCCGGGCGAGCCGGCGCAGGTTCTTGCCCTCGCGGGCGAAGGTCTGCTTGAGAGATGCCAGCGCGCCGGGCGGAGGCCACGACCTTGTGTCGTGCGATCTCGAGCAGGCGGCTGTCCACCGGATCGGCAATGGCCTTCTCGGACGGCGGTATCCACGATCACGCGCTCGTTCGCTGTGATCAGCTTGCGGGAGGACTCCAACTCCAAGAGTGCGCCCAGGCTGGCCGCACCAAAAAAAAAGGGCGCCCGAAGGCGCCCCTGGTCTGCTGCCGCCTTGGCCGCCTCAGGCGGCCTGCGGCGCGTTGCGCAGCTTGATGTGCAGCTCGCGCAGCTGCTTCTCGTCGACCGGGCTCGGCGCCTGCGTCAGCAGGTCCTGGGCGCGCTGGGTCTTCGGGAAGGCGATCACGTCGCGGATCGACTCGGCGCCGGTCATGAGCATCACCAGGCGGTCGAGCCCGATCGCGATGCCGCCGTGCGGGGGCGCGCCGTACTGCAGCGCGTCCAGCAGGAAGCCGAACTTGTTCTGCGCATCCTCGGCGCTGATCTTGAGCGCGCGGAACACCTTGCTCTGCACTTCCTCGCGATGGATACGGACCGAGCCGCCGCCCATCTCGATGCCGTTGAGCACCATGTCGTAGGCCTTGGCGATGCACTTCTCGGGCGCCGTGTCCATGAGGTCCTCGTGGCCGTCCTTGGGCGCGGTGAACGGATGGTGCACCGCCGACCAGCGCTGGCCTTCCTCATCGAACTCGAACATCGGGAAGTCGACCACCCAGAGCGGCGCCCAGCGGTCGTCGAACAGGCCGTTCTTCTTGCCGAAGGGGCTGTGGCCGATCTTCACGCGGAGCGCGCCGATGGCGTCGTTGACGACCTTTTCCTTGTCGGCGCCGAAGAAGATGATGTCGCCGTTGCGGGCACCGGTGCGGGCGATGATCTCGGCCAGCGTGCCGTCGTCGAGGTTCTTGACGATCGGGCTCTGCAGGCCTTCGCGGCCCAGCGCCGCGTCGTTGACCTTGATGTAGGCCAGGCCCTTGGCGCCGTAGATCTTGACGAATTCCTGGTAGCCGTCGATCTCGCCGCGCGACAGGCCGCCCTCACCGCCGCCGCCCGGCACGCGCAGCGCCACCACGCGGCCGCCGGCCATGGTGGCGGCATTGGCGAACACCTTGAATTCGACCCGCTTCATGAGCTCGGTGAGCTCGGTGAATTCGAGCTTCACGCGCAGGTCGGGCTTGTCGGAGCCGTACTTGAACATCGCGTCGGCGTAGCTCATGGTCGGGAACACCGGCAGCTCGATGCCGGCCGCATTGCGGAACACGTTGCGGATCATGCCCTCGAACATCTCGCGGATCTCCTCCTCGGACAGGAAAGAGGTCTCGATGTCGATCTGCGTGAACTCGGGCTGGCGGTCGGCGCGCAGGTCCTCGTCGCGGAAGCACTTGACGATCTGGTAGTAGCGGTCGTAGCCGGCCACCATCAGCAGCTGCTTGAAGAGCTGCGGCGACTGCGGCAGCGCGAAGAAGCTGCCGTCGTGCACGCGGCTCGGCACCAGGTAGTCGCGCGCGCCCTCGGGCGTCGACTTGCCGAGCATCGGCGTCTCGATGTCGATGAACCCGTTGGCGTCGAGGAACTTGCGCGCCTCCATCGTCACCTTGTAGCGCAGCATCATGTTGCGCTGCATCGCCGGACGGCGCAGGTCGAGAACGCGATGCGTGAGGCGGGTGGTCTCCGAGAGGTTGTCGTCGTCAAGCAGGAACGGCGGCGTCACCGACGGGTTCAGCACCTTCATCTCGTGGCACAGCACCTCGATCTTGCCGCTTTTGAGGTTGTCGTTGACCGTGCCTTCGGGGCGCGCGCGCACCAGGCCCGTGACCTGCACGCAGAATTCGTTGCGCAGGCCTTCGGCGGCGGCGAAGGTGGCGGCGCGATCGGGATCGCAGACCACCTGCACGTAGCCTTCGCGGTCGCGCAGGTCGATGAAGATCACGCCGCCGTGGTCACGCCGGCGGTTGACCCAGCCGCACAGGGTGACGGTCTGTCCGAGCAGGGCTTCGGTCACGAGACCGCAATAGATTGAACGCATGGCCATAGATGGATTCCCCGGCGCCGCATGGGCGCGTCTTTATTTGATCGCGATCGTCGCGGGGCCGCCAGGAACGACCACCCCCATCGACACGATGTACTTGAGCGCGTCGTCCACGCTCATCTTGAGTTCGATGCAGTCGCTGCGCTTGAGCATCACGAAATAGCCGCCCGTCGGGTTGGGCGTGGTCGGCACGTAGACGCCGAGATAGTCGCCGCCGCCCAGGTGGCCGACCACCTCATGGCCGGGCGTGCCGGTCACGAAGGCGATGGTCCAGGCGCCCGCGCGCGGCCACTCGATCAGCACCGCGGTGCGGAAGGCGTTGCCGTTCTCGGAGAACAGCGTGTCGGACACCTGCTTGACGCTGGAATAGATGGAGCGGACGACAGGGATGCGCCGCACCACGGCATCGCCCCAGCCGAGCAGGCGCTTGCCGACGAAATTGCTCGCGATGGCGCCGACCGACAGCAGGATGCCCAGAGTCAGCAGCACGCCGAGCCCGCGTACCTTGTGCTCGTTCAGGTACTGCTGCCACGTCTCGGGCAGCAGCCACAGCGTCTGGTCGAGCGTGCCGATGATCCAGTTCAGCACGCCCAGCGTGATGACCAGCGGCACGATGACCAGCAAGCCGGAGAGCAGCCATTTGCGCAGCGCGAGCATGGGGGGTCTCAGTCGCTGCCTGAAGAAGAAGCGGCAGGGGCCGGGGCCGCCGCGGCGGGCGCCGGGGCGCTGGCGGGCGCGGCGGCGGGTGCCGCGGCCGTGCCGTCAGCCGGCGCGGCGGCCGGGGGGGCGGCGGTCTTGTCGGCGCCGTCGCCCTTCTTGCCGCCACCGTCGCGGAAATCGGTCACGTACCAGCCCGAGCCCTTGAGCTGGAAGCCGGCGGCGGTGAGCTGCTTGCTGAACGCGCTCGCGCCGCAAGCCGGGCACTCCGAGAGCGGAGCGTCGGACATTTTCTGCAGCACGTCCTTGGCAAAGCCGCAGGCGCCGCACTTGTAGGCGTAGATAGGCATGGGATTGGAAAGCGGAAAAGGAGCGGCCGGCGGCCGCTCGCAAAGCCCTCGATTATAAGGGCGCCCCCGCTTTGGGCGGGCGGGCGTTCAGGCCGGATCGACCGCCAGGGGCCGATGCGGCGTGCGGGTGTTGGACACCCACTGCGGCGCCAGCGAGCCGGCCACCATGCCGCCGAACGAAGCCAGCAGGCCGGCCAGCTGGGCCGGGAACTCCTTGCCCCACGGCATTCCGAGGAACAGCAGCCAGGTCCCGATGCCCAGCACGACGGCCGCCACGGCGCCCTGGGTGGTCGCGCGCTGCCAGTAGAGGCCGCACACCAGGGGCACGAAGGCGCCCACCAGCGGGACCTGGTAGGCCCCGGACACCAGTTCGTAGATAGGGGTGCCCTGCATGCGGATCGCATAGGCCAGCACGGCCGCGCTGAACACCAGCACCGTGATGCGCATCGTCATCAGGTTGGACTTGTCGCTGCCCGCGGGCCGGAACTGGCGCCAGATGTTCTCGGTGAAGGTCACGCTCGGCGCCAGCAAGGTCGCCGAGGCGGTCGACTTGATGGCCGACAGCAGCGCGCCGAAGAACAGCACCTGCATCACGAAGGGCATCTTCTGCAGCACCAGCGTCGGCAGCACCTTCTGCGGATCGTCCTTCAGCAGGTCGGCGGTCTCGGCCGGCATGATCAGCAGCGCGCTCGCCACCAGGAACATCGGCACGAAGGCGAACAGGATGTAGGCGATGCCGCCGATGACCGGGCCGCGCGTGGCCGACTTGACGCTGTTGGCCGACATGACGCGCTGGAACACGTCTTGCTGCGGGATCGAGCCCAGCATCATGGTGATCGCGGCGGCGAAGAAGAAGACCATGTCCTTGTAGCTCGGCTCCGGCCAGAACCTGAACAGGTCCTTGCTGACCGCGAAGGCCACCACCTTGTCGGCGCCGCCGGCCATGTTGCCGGCGAAAACCGCGATCACGGCCAGCCCGAGCACCAGGATGATCATCTGGATGAAATCGGTGACCGCGACCGACCACATGCCGCCGAACAGGGTGTAGGCCAGGATCGAGACGACGCCGATCACCATGCCCAGGGAAACCCCGATCGCGCCGCCCGAGAGCACGTTGAACACCAGGCCCAGCGCCGTGACCTGGGCCGACACCCAGCCCAGGTAGCTCAGCATGATGATCAGCGAGCAGGCGATCTCGATGGAACGGCCGAAGCGCTCGCGGTAGTAGTCGCTGATGGTCAGCAGCGTCATGCGATAGAGCTTGCCGGCGAAGAAGAGGCCGACCAGGATCAGGCAGGTGCCGGCGCCGAACGGGTCTTCGATCACGCCGTTGAGCCCGCCCTCGATGAACTTGGCCGGAATGCCGAGCACGGTTTCGGAGCCGAACCAGGTGGCGAAGGTGGTCGTCACGATCATGTAGAGCGGCAGGTGCCGGCCGGCGATCGCGAAGTCGGTGGTGTTCTTCACCCGCCGGGCCGCATACAGGCCGATGGCGATGGTGACCAGCAGGTAGACGAAGACCAGTGTCAGCAGCACGGCAGCAATTCCTTCCTCAGAAAAGACGCACGCGCACCAGCACCTGCATCGCGATCAAGCCCAATACAAATCCCATGCCACCGTAGATGATCGCCTGCAGCAGCCGGTTGGTCCGCTTCTGTGCAGCCAGCAGTTCGAGCAGCTCGCGGCGGTGGTCCGGGGGGCGATTCTCCAGGAAATCGTGCATCAGTCGAGGCAGCTGCGGCAGCAATTTTGCGTAGCGCGGCGCCTCGGCGCGCAGCTGCTCGAACAGCTTGCGGGGGCCGATCTGGTCGGTCATCCACTTCTCGAGGAAGGGCTTGGCGGTGTGCCAGAGGTCGAGCTCGGGATCGAGCTGGCGACCCAGCCCCTCGATGTTGAGCAAGGTCTTCTGCAGCAGCACCAGCTGCGGCTGGATCTCGACCTGGAAACGGCGCGAGGTCTGGAACAGCCGCATCAGCACCATGCCGAGCGAAATCTCCTTCAGCGGCCGGTCGAAGTAGGGTTCGCAGACGGTGCGGATCGCCGCCTCGAGTTCGTCGATGCGGGTGCCGTGCGGCACCCAGCCGCTCTCGAGGTGCAGCTCGGCCACGCGCTTGTAGTCGCGGCGGAAGAAAGCGACGAAGTTCTGCGCCAGGTATTCCTTGTCCGACTCCGTCAGCGTGCCGATGATGCCGAAGTCGAGCGACACATAGCGCCCGAAGCTCTCCGGCTCGAGGCTGACCTGGATGTTGCCCGGGTGCATGTCGGCGTGGAAGAAGCCGTCGCGGAACACCTGGGTGAAGAAGATCGTGACGCCGTCGCGGGCCAGCTTCGGGATGTCGACGCCGGCCGCGCGCAGGCGGTCGAGCTGGGCGATCGGCACGCCCTTCATGCGCTCCATCACCATCACTTCGGGGTGGCAGAAGTCCCAGTACATCTCGGGGATCAGCACGAGGTTGAGCTTTTCCATGTTGCGCCGAAGCTGGGCCGCATTGGCCGCCTCGCGCACCAGGTCGAGCTCGTCGTGCAGGTACTTGTCGAACTCGGCGACCACCTCGCGCGGCTTCAGGCGCTTGCCGTCGGCCGACAGGCCCTCGACCCAGCCGGCCATCATGGCCATCAGGGCCAGGTCCTTCTCGATCACGTCGCGCATGCCCGGGCGCAGCACCTTGACCGCCGCGTCGCGCACCGAGCCATCGGCCAGGCGGACGGTGGCGAAGTGCACCTGGGCGATCGACGCGCTGGCCACCGGCGTCTCGTCGAACTGCACGAAGATGTCGCTCACCGGGCGTCGGAAGGCGCGCTCGATGGTCGCGATCGCCACCTTGGAGGGGAATGGCGGCACACGGTCCTGCAGCCAGGCCAGTTCGTCGGCGATGTCCGGCGGCAGCAGGTCGCGCCGGGTCGACAGCACCTGGCCGAACTTGACGAAGATCGGGCCCAGGCGTTCGAGCGCCTCGCGCAGCCGCTGGCCCCGCGGCGCGTCGAGATTGCGCCCGACCGAAACGATGCGTGCGACCACGCGCAGCCAGGGCTTCTGGAAACTCGTGAGGACGAGTTCGTCGAGGCCGTAGCGCAGTGCGACCCAGACGATGAATACGCCGCGGTAGATCCGCCTCATTCGGCTGCAGACCCGCCGGCCTTGCCCGGACGTTGGCCGACGAACTGCCGCAGCGCATCCACCACGCGGCGGGCCCCGGTCGCGACGGTGTGCGCGGGCACGTCGCCGATGGCGCGCGCCAGGTCATCCTCGACGTCCCAGCGCACGTGGTCGACCAGCCAGTTGATCTCGGCCGCCAGCTGCACGTCGCCCTCGATGCGCACCGCCGGCTTCTCGCCGTTGAAGGCCGCGCGGGCCAGGCCGAACGGCGAAGTCTCGGTGACGGTCAGCGTGAGTTCGGCGACGGCGCCTTCGGGCGCCAGGTCGAGCAGGCCGGCCGGCGTGGGGACGAACTGCATCGTCACGAAGCGCCACTCGAACTTCACCACCCGGCCCTGCAGCCGCAGCAGGCGCTGCTGGGCTTCAGGCTCCTGCTGGAGCACGTGGTTGAGGAACAGGACGGCGCGGTGCTGGACCTCGTGGACCGCCCACTCGGGGGGTTGGAGGCGGCTGCCGACGCGGTTCGCGAGGTCTTCCAGAAACGAAAAAGGGGACGATGGTGTAACCATGTCCCCATTATTCCCGCTCTTGACCCGGTCTTGCGACCAGGCCCAAGGGAAGTTCGCGTCTATTGCAATGCCTGGACGCCGGCCACCAGCCAGCCGCTGCCGCCCTTGGTGTCCTTGGTCATGTTCCAGACTTCACGGAAGGGGCTCGGGCCCGAGGACACGTCCTCGCGGATCATGCCGGAGAACTCGACGCTGGCCAGGTAGGCATCGGGCAGTTCCTCGATGCCGAGCAGCTTGGCGTCGAGCATCACGACTTCGGTCTTGTTCGGCTGGCCGCCGGTGTGGGTCTCGCGCTCGGCGAGCTGCTGGCGGATTTCGCCCACCATGCCGTCGGTCATCATCGAGCGCAGGGTGCCGATGTCGGCGCGGTCCCAGGCGTCCTGCAAGGTGACGAAGTTGCGCTTGGCCGCCGTCAGGAAGCCGTCGGCGTCGAAGCCCGCGGGGATGCCCCAGGATTGCGAGCCAGCCAGGGCCGAGCCGATCATGCTGCCGCCCGCGGCGGCGGCACCGGCCATCGACGAGCCGCCCGTGCGGTCGGCCGGATGGTCAGCAGGGGCCGCGCTGGCATCGAAAGCGGCGGCATGGTTCTCCCAGGGCCTGGCGGAGGCGTCGTTGCCGACGTTGCGCGGGCTGTACTGGGGCGGTGCGGTGGCATCGGCCGGGCTGCCCGCGCCCTGGAAGGCGAAGCCGCCGGCGCGCGGCGCGGCCGCGGCACGCGAGCGGGCCGAGAAGATCCGCCAGACCACCACGGCGGCCAGCACCAGCAGGCCGATCAGGAGGATGTTGCCGAAGGCGGCACCGAGGCCGAGCGAATGGGCGAGCCAGGCCAGGCCCAGGCCGGCCGCGAGGCCGCCGAGCATGCCGGCCCAAGGACGCTTGGGCGCCGCGGCCGCGGGCGCCGCCGGTGCCGGCTTGGCGGCCGTGGCGCTGTTCGCGGTCTGCGCCGGCGCGCCGGGCGTCGCGGGTGCGGCGGGCGGCGTCGCCTGACGCTGCGTCACGTTGCTGGATTGCCGGCCGAACGACTTGCCGCCACCCATGCGGGCGGCACTGGCATCGATGCTCACGACAGCCAATGCGCACACCAGCAACAAGGACCCAAACTTCTTCATGACGTCTCCTCTTCGGCCAAAAACAGCTTCAACACTTGATTCCAACATGCAGGGCGACCACGCCGCCCGTCATGTTGTGATAGTCCACATGACCGAAACCGCCCTCCTTCATGAGGGTCTTGAGGTCTTCCTGGTCCGGATGCATGCGGATCGACTCTGCCAGGTAGCGGTAGCTGGCGTCGTCGCCCGCCACCACCTTGCCCAGGCGCGGCAGCACGCTGAACGAATACCAGTCGTAGGCCTTTCGCAGCGGCTTGGCGACTTTGGAGAATTCGAGCACCAGCAACTTGCCGCGCGGCTTCAGAACGCGGTTCATTTCTTTCAGCGCCGCATCCTTGTGCGTCATGTTGCGCAGGCCGAAGGCGACGGTCACGACATCGAAGTGGTTGTCGGGGAACGGCAGCTTCTCGGCATCGCAGACCAGCGTGGGCAGGACGACGCCGGCGTCGAGCAGGCGGTCGCGGCCGGTGCGCAGCATGGCCTCGTTGATGTCGGTGTGGACCACCTCGCCGCTGGCGCCCACCTTCTTGGCAAAGGCCAGCGCGAGGTCGCCGGTGCCGCCGGCGATGTCCAGCACCTTCGATCCTTCGCCGACGTTCGCGACCATCACCGTGTAGGCCTTCCAGGCGCGGTGAAGGCCCATCGACATCAGGTCGTTCATGAGGTCGTAGCGCGAGGCGACCGAATCGAAGACGCCGCGCACGCGCGTGGCCTTGTCGCTTTCGTCGACCGATTCGAATCCGAAATGGGTGGTGCTCATACCTCCGATGTTAGGCCGGAAGCGTTCACCTCAAGCCGGATACCCCGCAAGGAATCCGGAATTTCGTCGCTCAGTGGTTGCCGCAGGCGTGTCCGCCGTGGCCTGAAGCCGCGGCTTTTTCGGCCATCGGCGCGTCGCGATCGACGCCGGCCGCAGCCAGGCGCTGTTCGTACGCGGCCCAGAGCTCGGCCTCCCGGGCGCCGAGGTCGTAGAGCAGGTCCCACGAGAAGATGCCGGTGTCGTGGCCATCGCTGAAGGTCGGCTGCACCGCATAGTTGCCGACCGGCTGCAGGTCGACCAGCTCGACATTGCGCTTGCCCGTCTGCAGCACCTCCTGCCCGGGCCCGTGGCCCTGAACCTCGGCCGAGGGCGAATAGATCCGCATCAGCTCGAATGGGATGCGGAAGGTCGCGCCGTCGGAAAAGCCGACCTCCAGCACGCGCGACTGGCCGTGCACCGTGATCGACTGGGGGGTCGGTGCGCCCGCCTGCAAACCTGCCATCAGAAACTCCTTGTCGCCAGCTGCTGGATCATGTCGCGTTCCAGCAGCTGCAATTGTTGCGCGATCGCCTGCTCGCGCTGCGGGTCGGCCGGACGCTGCGCCGCGGCCCACACGGGCGAAGGAAAGCGGCTGTCCCAGTCGAAGCGCGCGATCACGTGCCAATGCAGGTGCGGCACCATGTTGCCGAGGGCCGCCAGGTTGATCTTGGCGGGCGACAGATGCGCCCGCAAACATTGCTCCACCACGGCCACGGCCTCCATGCAGAGGGCGCGGTCGTCGGGCGCCAGGTCGGACCATTCGGCCACATGGTCGGCCCAGACCACCCGGTAGAAGGCCGGGAAGTCCGCCTCGGCCGCATGGATGACACGCAGCTTCGCGCCCTGGAAGACCAGGCGGCCGCCCGGTTCGTCGCACAGCGGGCACCCCGCGACACGCAGCGTCATCACACCAGCACGCGTTCGATGCCGCCCTGGTTGGCGGCCGCGACATAGGCCGGCATCCAGTCGGCGCCGAGAATCTTGTTGGCCATCTCGACCACGATGTAGTCGGCTTCGAGCAGGCCGTTGTTCAGGTCGTTGCCGTAGCGGCTCAGGCCCTGCAGGCAGCTCGGGCAGCTGGTGAGGATCTTGACGTTGGCGCCGGGGGCCACTTGGCCGGCTTCGCGCAGCGCGGTCTCGCCCTTCTTCAGTTCCTCTTCCTTGCGGAAGCGGATCTGCGTCGAGATGTCCGGCCGGGTCACGCCCAGCGTGCCGGATTCGCCGCAGCAGCGGTCGTTCTTGAGCACGTTGCCGCCCACCAGCGCCTTCACGGTCTTCATCGGGTCCTGCAGCTTCATCGGCGTGTGGCAGGGGTCGTGGTAGAGGTAGCCGCCACCGCCCGCATCGCCGAGCGTGATGCCTTTCTCGAGCAGGTATTCGTGGATGTCGATGATCCGGCAGCCCGGGAAGATCTTGTCGAACTGGTAGCCCTGAAGCTGGTCGTAGCAGGTGCCGCAGCTCACCACCACGGTCTTGATGTCGAGGTAGTTGAGCGTGTTGGCGACGCGGTGGAAGAGCACCCGGTTGTCGGTGATCATCTTCTCGGCCTTGTCGAACTGGCCGCTGCCGCGCTGCGGATAGCCGCAGCACAGGTAGCCCGGCGGCAGCACGGTCTGCACGCCCGCATGCCACAGCATCGCCTGGGTGGCGAGGCCGACCTGCGAGAACAGGCGCTCCGAGCCGCAGCCCGGGAAATAGAACACCGCCTCGGTCTCGGGCGTGGTCGCCTGCGGGTTGCGGATGATCGGGACGTAGTCGGCATCCTCGATGTCCAGCAGCGCCCGCGCCGTCTTCTTGGGCAAGCCGCCCGGCATCTTCTTGTTGATGAAGTGGATCACCTGCTCCTTGAGCGGTGCCGGGCCCAGCGTCGCCGGCGGGGCGGCGGTCTGCTTCTTCGCCAGGCCGCGCAGCAGGTCGTTGGCCATGCGCTGGGCCTTGAAGCCGATGTCGACCATGCCGGTGCGCATCAGCTTGATGGTCTGCGGACTGGTCGCATTGAGGAAGAACATCGCCGCCGCATTGCCGGGCCGGAACGACTTCTGCCCCATCTTGCGCAGCAGGTTGCGCATGTTCATCGAGACGTCGCCGAAGTCGATGTTGACCGGGCACGGCGTCAGGCACTTGTGGCACACGGTGCAGTGGTCGGCGACGTCCTCGAACTCTTCCCAGTGCTTGATGCTGACGCCGCGCCGGGTCTGCTCCTCGTACAGGAAGGCCTCGACCAGCAGCGAGGTGGCGAGGATCTTGTTGCGCGGCGAATAGAGCAGGTTGGCGCGCGGCACGTGGGTGGCGCACACCGGCTTGCACTTGCCGCAGCGCAGGCAGTCCTTGACGCTGTCGGCGATGGCGCCGATGTCGCTCTGCTGCATGATGATCGACTCGTGCCCCATGAGGCCGAAGCTCGGCGTATAGGCGTTGGTCAGGTCGGCATGCAGCGCCCGCCCGTCGGGGCCGGCATGCGCGCTGCCGCGCAGCAGCTTGCCCTTGTTGAAGCGGCCTTCGGGGTCGACCTTCTTCTTGTAGTCGGTGAAGGGCTGCAGTTCGGCGTCGCTCAGGAACTCGAGCTTGGTGATGCCGATGCCATGCTCGCCCGAGATCACGCCGTCGAGGCTGCGCGCCAGCGCCATGATGCGGACCACCGCCGCATGCGCGGTCTGCAGCATCTCGTAGTTGTCGCTGTTGACCGGGATGTTGGTGTGGACGTTGCCGTCGCCGGCGTGCATGTGCAGCGCGATCCAGACCCGGCCCTTGAGCACCTGCTGGTGGATGTCGTTGCATGCAGCCAGGATCGGCGCGAACTCGGCGCCGGTGAAGATCGCCGCCAGCGGCTCGCGCAGCTGGGTCTTCCAGCTGGCGCGCAGCGCGTGGTCCTGCAGCTGCGGGAACAGGGCCTGGACCTGGTCGAGCCATCCCTGCCACAGGGCACGGACCTCGCGCACCAGCGCCAGCCCTTCGCCCACGCGGCCTTCCAGCAGCTCGGCGGCCGGCAGGTCGTTGGCGTCCTCGCGCTTGCCCAGCGGCAGGTTGCCGCGCGCCAGGAAATCTTCCAGCGCATCGGCCAGCGCGATCTTGTTCTGCAGCGACAGCTCGATGTTGATGCGCTCGATGCCGTCGGTGTACTCGGCCATCCGCGGCAGCGGGATCACCACGTCCTCATTGATCTTGAAGGCGTTGGTGTGCCGGCTGATGGCGGCGGTGCGCTTGCGGTCGAGCCAGAACTTCTTGCGCGCCTCGGGGCTGATCGCGATGAAGCCCTCGCCGCTGCGCGAGTTGGCGATGCGCACCACCTCGGAGGTGACGCGCGCCACCGTGTCGGCGTCGTCGCCGGCGATGTCGCCGAACAGCACCATCTTCGGCAGGCCGCCGTGGCGCTTGGACTTGGTCGCGTAGCCGACCGCCTTGAGATAGCGGTCGTCCAGGTGCTCCAGCCCCGCCAGCAGGACGCCCGAGCGCTTCTGCTCGGCGAACATGAAGTCCTTGATCTCGACGATGCTGGGCACCGCGTCCTTGGCATTGCCGAAGAACTCGAGGCACACGGTGCGGGTGTGGGCCGGCATGCGGTGCACGATCCAGCGGCAGCTGGTGATCAGGCCGTCGCAGCCTTCCTTCTGGATGCCGGGCAGTCCCGAGAGGAACTTGTCGGTCACGTCCTTGCCCAGGCCTTCCTTGCGGAAGGTCTTGCCGGGGATCTCGAGCCGCTCGGTGCGCAAGGGCGTCTTGCCGTCGGCGGCGAAATACTGCAGTTCGAACACGGCGCTCTCGGCGTCGTGGATCTTGCCGAGGTTGTGGCCGATGCGCGTGACCTCGAGCCATTCGGCGTCCGGCGTCACCATGCGCCAGGAAGCCAGGTTGTCGAGCGCGGTGCCCCACAGCACCGCCTTCTTGCCACCGGCGTTCATCGCCACGTTGCCGCCCACGCACGAGGCCTCGGCCGAAGTCGGGTCGACCGCGAAGACGAAGCCGCCGCGCTCGGCCGCATCGGCCACCCGCTGCGTGACCACGCCGGCCTCGGTCCAGATGGTCGCCACCGGTACATTGAGACCCGGCAGCGCGCGCATCTCGACCTCGGTCATGGCCTCGAGTTTCTCGGTGTTGATGACCGCGCTGTTCCAGGTGAGCGGGATCGCACCGCCCGTGTAGCCGGTGCCGCCGCCGCGCGGCACGATGGTCAGGCCGAGCTCGATGCAGCTCTTGACCAGGCCCGCCATCTCGGCCTCGGTGTCGGGCGTCAGCACCACGAACGGGTATTCCACCCGCCAGTCGGTGGCGTCGGTCACGTGCGATACGCGCGACAGGCCGTCGAACTTGATGTTGTCCTTGGCCGTGACCCGCCGCAGCGCCCGCGTGGCCTTGCGCCGCAGCGCCGCCACGTCGCGGAACATGGCGTCGAAGGCGGTCACCGCCTGCGCCACCAGGTCGGTCAGTTCGCCGACCGAGACGTCGCGCTGGGCGTCGCTGGCGGGCGTGCGGCGCTTCTGCACCTCGCCCAGCCGGTGGTTGAGCGCCTCGACCAGCTGGCCGCGCCGGCGCGGGTTGTCCAGCAGGTCGTCGACCAGGTAGGGGTTGCGCTGGACCACCCAGATGTCGCCCAGCACCTCGTAAAGCATCCGGGCCGAACGGCCGGTGCGGCGCTCGGAGCGCAGGCTCTGCAGCAGTTCCCAGCCGCGCTCGCCCAGCAGGCGAATGACGATCTCGCGATCGGAGAAGCTGGTGTAGTTGTAGGGGATCTCACGCAGTCGCGCGGGCTCTGCGGCCTGCGACAACAACGCCGTCAACGCGGTCGGAGCATTCATCGGGGAGTGGCCTCGGTCGGGCGCTGCGCGCCCATCAACCAGGGGTGGGGATTTTAAGGCAGCACCGGCCGGCGTGCGGCGGCAGGGGCATCGCCCCTAGAAGAGGACCCGGCTGCGGATCGTGCCCGGCACCTTGGCCAGCTTCTCGAGCGCGAGGTCGGACGAGGCGGCGTCGATGTCGGTCACCACGTAGCCGACCTTCTCGTTGGTCTGCAGGAACTGCGAGGCGATGTTGATGTGGTTGTCGGAAAAGATCCGGTTGATCTCCGACAGCACGCCCGGGACGTTGCGGTGCACGTGCAGCAGCCGGTGCTTGCCCGGGTGCGCCGGCAGCGCCACCTCGGGGAAGTTCACGGACGAGGTCGAGGTGCCGTTGTCGCTGTACTTCACCAGCTTCTCGGCCACCTCGAGGCCGATGTTGGCCTGGGCTTCCATGGTGGAGCCGCCGATGTGCGGCGTCAGGATCACGTTGTCGAGTCCGCGCAGCGGCGACTGGAACTCGTCCTTGTTGCTGCGCGGCTCGACCGGGAAGACGTCGACCGCGGCGCCCAGCAGCTTCTTGGCCTTCAGCGCCTCGGCCAGCGGCTCGATCTCGACCACGGTGCCGCGCGAGGCGTTGATCAGGATCGCGCCGGGCTTCATGGCGGCGATCTCGGCGGCGCCGATCATCCATTGCGTGGCCTGGGTCTCGGGCACGTGCAGGCTCACGATGTCGCTCTGCGCGAGCAGGTCGGGCAACAGCCGCACCTGGCGGGCGTTGCCGAGCGGCAGCTTGGTGACGACGTCGAAGAAGGCGACCTGCATGCCGAGCGCCTCGGCCAGCACCGACAGCTGGGCGCCGATCGAGCCGTAGCCGACGATGCCGAGCGTCTTGCCGCGGATCTCGAAGGCGTTGTCGGCCGACTTGAGCCAACCGCCGCGGTGGGCCACCGCGCTTTTCTCGGGCACGCCGCGCAGCAGCAGGATGGCTTCGGCCAGCACCAGTTCGGCGACCGAGCGGGTGTTCGAATAGGGCGCATTGAAGACCGCCACGCCGTGTTCGCGCGCGGCTTCCAGGTCGACCTGGTTGGTGCCGATGCAGAAGCAGCCGACTGCCACCAGCTTCTGGGCCTCGGCGAACACCTCGGCGGTCAGTTGCGTGCGTGAGCGGATCCCGAGGAAATGGACGTCGGCGACGCGGGCCTTGAGTTCGGCGTCCGGCAAGGCGCCCGGGAGCGATTCGATGTTGCTGTAGCCGGCGGCCCGCAGCACCTCGACGGCCGAGGGGTGGATGCCCTCGAGCAGGAGAAACTTGATCTTGCTTTTGTCGAGTGAAGTCTTGCTCATTCCGGGGCCAGGAAGTCGAGGGACGATGCTAGCATGGTGCGCCGCAGCATGCAGCGCACGCCGCGGCGCACCAAAAGGGTTTCCCCCGTTGGTGCACACTCCGGGATTGTCAAAAAATGTGACGCTGTCGTGTCATACGCACGACCTAGCATCCGCGCTTTCATTTCCCCCTCAGGAGTCTTCATGCGATTCAAAACGCTCGCCATGGCATCGGCGCTGGCTGTGACGCTTTCCACTTCCGCGTTGGCACAGACCGAGATCCAGTGGTGGCATTCCATGACCGCCGTCAACGGCGAATGGGTCAACGACCTGGCCCGGCAGTTCAACGAGAGCCAGAAAGAATTCAAGATCGTGCCGACCTACAAGGGCCAGTACGACGAATCGATGACCGCCGCCGTCGCCGCCTTCCGGGCCGGCAACGCGCCGCACATCCTGCAGGTGTTCGAAGTCGGCACCGCGACCATGATGGCCAGCAAGGGCGCCATCGTCCCGGTCGGCCAGGTCATGAAGGATGCCGGCGAGAAGTTCGACCCGAGCGCCTACATCCCCGCGGTTGCCGGCTACTACACGGCGCCCAGCGGCCAGATGCTGAGCTTCCCGTTCAACAGCTCGACCACCATCTTCTATTTCAACAAGGACGCCTTCAAGGCGGCCGGCCTGCCCACCGACAAGGCGCCCGCCACCTGGCCCGAGGTGGTCGCCGCCGCCGCCAAGCTCAAGGCCAGCGGCCACAAGTGCCCGTTCACGACCGCCTGGCAGAACTGGACCCAGATCGAGAGCTTCTCGGCCTGGCACAACGTCGAGTTCGCGAGCAAGAACAACGGCCTGTCCGGCCTGGACACCCGCCTGAAAGTCAATTCGCCGCTGCACCAACGCCACGTCGAGAACCTCGCGAGCATGGCCAAGCAGGGCCTGTTCATCTACAAGGGCCGCGGCAACGTGCCCGAGGCTTCGTTCGTGTCGGGCGAGTGCGCCATGATCGCCACCTCGTCGGGCTTCTACGGCAACGTGGCGAAGAACGCCAAGTTCGCCTACGGCCTGACCGCGCTGCCCTACTACCCCGATGTCCCGGGCGCGCCCCAGAACACGGTCATCGGCGGCGCCAGCCTGTGGGTGATGGCGGGCAAGAAGCCCGAGGAGTACAAGGGCATCGCCAAGTTCTTCAGCTTCATCTCGACGCCTGAAGTGCAGTCGGCCAGCCACAAGCGCACCGGCTACCTGCCGATCACCACAGCCGCCTACCAGCTCACCGACAAGTCCGGCTTCTACAAGGAACACCCGGGGACCGACGTCGCCGTGACCCAGATGATCCGCAAGGTGACCGACAAGAGCCGCGGCATCCGCCTGGGCAACTACGTCCAGATCCGCGCCATCGAGGACGAAGAGCTCGAACAGGTCTGGAGCGGCAAGAAGACCGCCAAGGAAGCCCTCGACGCCATCGTGACCCGCGGCAACGAGCAACTGGAAAAGTTCCAGAAAGCTAACAAGGGCTGAAAGCCCTTGTTGGCTTGCGCTGCATTGCCGCACCCCTCCCAACCCTCCCCGCCGGGCGGGGAGGGCTCCTGCTGGCGGGGCTGACACAGTTGAGACACAGTTAGACTCGCAGCCCCGCCGGGCTCAAGAATCGGCGGGGTTTCTTTTTGAGGGATCCATGGAAAAACGCGTCGTCTTTCGCTCGGGCTGGCTGCCGTGGGCGCTGCTCGCGCCGCAGATGATCGTCATCATCGTGTTCTTCTTCTGGCCGGCGAGCCAGGCGCTGCTGCAGTCGATGCAGATGCAGGACGCGTTCGGCACCTCGACCGAATGGGTCGGCCTCGACAACTTCAAGCAGCTGTTCGCGGACCCGAAGTACATCGCCTCGTTCGAGACCACGGCGCTGTTCTCGATCCTGGTGGCCTTCTTCGGCCTCACGATCTCGCTGGTGCTGGCGGTCTTCGCGGACCGCATCGTGCGCGGGGCGATGATCTACAAGACGCTGCTGATCCTGCCGTACGCGGTGGCGCCCGCGGTGGCCGCGGTGCTCTGGGTCTTCATGTTCTCGCCCTCGCTGGGCGTGGTGGCGTACGCATTGGCCAAGGTCGGCATCGACTGGAACCACCTGCTCAACGGGACCCACGCCATGACCCTGATCGTCATGGCGGCGGTCTGGAAGCAGATCTCCTACAACTTCCTGTTCTTCCTGGCCGGCCTGCAGTCGATCCCCAAGTCGCTGATCGAGGCGGCGGCCATCGACGGCGCCGGACCCTGGCGCCGCTTCTGGACCGTGCAGTTCCCGCTGCTGTCGCCGACCACCTTTTTCCTGCTGGTGATCAACGTGGTGTACGCCTTCTTCGACACCTTCGCGATCGTCGATGCCGCGACCCAGGGCGGGCCGGGCCGCGCCACCACGATCCTGGTCTACAAGGTCTACTACGACGGCTTCAAGGCGATGGACCTCGGCGGCTCGGCCGCGCAGTCGGTCGTGCTGATGGCGATCGTCGTCGTTCTCACGGTCGTCCAGTTCCGCTATGTCGAGAAAAAGGTGAACTACTGATGGTCGAGCGAAACCCGTCCCTGGGCATCCTGGCCCACGCCGTGATGATCTTCGGCGTGCTGATCGTCGCCTTCCCGCTCTATCTGGCGTTCGTGGCGTCGAGCCACACGGCGCAGGAGATCGTCCAGGCACCGATGCCGCTCCTGCCCGGCGGCCACCTCTGGGAGACCTACAAGTCGGCCCTGTTCGGCCGCACGGCCGGCGCCGGCTCGACCGCGCCGGTGGCCCGCATGATGTGGGTCAGCCTGGTGACGGCGCTGGTCATCACCTTCGGCAAGATCGCGATCTCGCTGCTCTCGGCGTTCGCGGTCGTGTACTTCCGCTTTCCGTTCAAGTCGCTTTGCTTCTGGGCCATCTTCATCACCCTGATGCTGCCGGTCGAGGTCCGCATCGGTCCGACCTACCAGGTGGTGTCGGACCTCGGCATGCTCAACAGCTACGCCGGCCTGACGGTGCCGCTGATCGCCTCGGCGACCGCGACCTTCCTGTTCCGGCAGTTCTTCCTGACCGTGCCCGACGAGCTGATCGAGGCCGCCCGCATGGACGGCGCCGGCCCGATGCGCTTCTTCTGGGACGTGCTGCTGCCGCTGTCGAAGACCTCGATCGCGGCGCTGTTCGTGATCCAGTTCATCTACGGCTGGAACCAGTACCTGTGGCCGCTGCTCGCCACCACCAGCGAAGACATGTACCCGGTGGTGATCGGCATCAAGCGGATGATCGCCGGCGGCGACGGACAGAACGAATGGAACATCGTGATGGCGACCGCGCTGCTGGCCATGCTGCCGCCCGCACTGGTGGTGATCCTGATGCAGAAATGGTTCGTCAAGGGACTGGTGGACACCGAGAAGTGACCCGCCCACCCTCCCCGGTCCACCCCTTGCCTTCAACCGACTAGATATGGCTGCCCTCTCACTTCGCAACGTCATCAAGCGCTACGGCCACGGCCCGAAAGCCAACCAGGTCATCCACGGCGTGAGCGCCGAGATCCCCGACCACGAGTTCGTCGTCATCGTCGGCCCCTCGGGCTGCGGCAAGTCGACCCTGCTGCGCATGGTCGCGGGGCTGGAAGAAATCAGCGCCGGCGAGATCCGCATCGGCGACCGCGTGGTCAACAACCTCGAGCCCTCCGAGCGGGACATCGCGATGGTGTTCCAGAACTACGCGCTCTACCCGCACATGACGGTGTTCGACAACATGGCCTATGGCCTGAAGATCGCCAAGGTGCCGGTGCCTGAGATCAAGACCCGGGTCGACAAGGCGGCCGGCATCCTCGAGCTCGGCCACCTGCTCACGCGCAAGCCGCGCGAGCTCTCGGGCGGCCAGCGCCAGCGCGTCGCCATGGGCCGCGCGATCGTGCGCCAGCCGAAGGTCTTCCTGTTCGACGAGCCGCTGTCGAACCTGGACGCCAAGCTGCGCGCCCAGACCCGCCTCGAGATCCAGAAACTGCACCGCGAGCTCGGCATCACCTCGCTGTTCGTCACCCACGACCAGGTCGAGGCCATGACCTTGGCCGAGCGGATCATCGTGATGAACGGCGGCGTGATGGACCAGTTCGCCACCCCCGAGGAGGTCTATTCGCGTCCTGCGACCACCTTCGTCGCCAGCTTCATCGGCTCGCCGCCGATGAACCTGCTGCGGCACGCGCCGGGCGTGCGTCCCGGCATGATCCTCGGCATCCGGCCCGAGCACCTGAGCCTCGACGCCAACGGCTGGTCGGTGCAGGTCGAGCATGTCGAGCTGCTGGGCGCCGAGCGCCTGATCTACGGCCGCATCGGCGAGGAACCGCTGATCATGCGGGTCGACGAAGGCCAGGCGCCGCCGGTCGCCGGCGACACCGTCAAGATCGCGGCCCGCCAGGACAAGCTGCACTGGTTCGACGCCGGCTCCGGAAAGCGAAGCCCATGACCGACTGGCCCTACCCGCGCTGGATCGCCCATCGCGGTGCCGGCAAGCTGGCGCCGGAAAACACGCTGGCGGCGTTCCGTCTCGGCGCCGAGCATGGCTTCCGGATGTTCGAATGCGACGCCAAGCTGAGCGCCGACGGCGTGCCCTTCCTGCTGCACGACGCGACGCTCGAGCGCACCAGCAACGGGCGCGGGGTCGCCGGCGAGCTGCCGTGGGCGGCGCTGTCGCAGCTCGATGCCGGTGGCTGGCACTCGCGGCGCTACGCCGGCGAGCCACTGGCCAGCCTCGAGGGCCTGATCCGCTTCTGCCAGGCCAACCGCCACGCGCTCAACATCGAGATCAAGCCGACACCGGGCACCGAGCGCCGCACCGGCGAGGTCGTCGCCAACCACGCGGCGCGGCTCTGGACCGATGCTACCCAGCCTCCGCCCTTCCTGACCTCCTTCGCCCCGGACGCCCTGCGCGGCGCCCTCGCCGCCCAGCCGGGACTGCCGCGCGGCCTGCTGCTGGACACGCTGCCCGCGGGCTGGCTAGCCACCGCGCTCGCGCTCGGCTGCGTCGCGGTCGTCTGCAACTACGCGCTCTGGGACGCCGCGACCGTCGCGCAGGTGCATGCCGCCGGACTTCGTGCGTTGAGCTACACCGTCAACGACGAATGGGCGGCCGAACGGCTGCTCGCGCTCGGCACCGATGGCATCATCACCGACCGCGTCGATCGCTTCAGTCCGGCCTGAATGCCGGCCCGGCGCCGGCCTGAGCGCGCCCTTGGCCGACATCGATCCGGTCCGCCGGCTTTTATGATGAAGCCCATGCGCTGGCTCCTCCGTCTCCCGGCCCTCCTGCTGGCTGTCGCGCTGTGCGGCGGCGGCGCCTGGGCACAAGCCCCCGCCGCGCCCGATGCCGCCCCCACGGTGGCTGCCCTGCGCAGCCAGCTCGAAGCGATCCCGTCTTCGGTGGAGACCAGCGCCGACGTGCGCGGCGTGGTCGAGCAGCTCAACGCCATCAGCACCGCGACCGACAAGTTCATCGCCGCGCGCACCGGCGAACTCAACGACATGAACGCCCGGCTCGGCGAACTCGGCAACGCGCCCGCCGCGGGCACCACCGAAAACCCCGACATCACCCGCCGCCGGACGGCGCTGACCCGGGACCGCAATGCGCTGGACGCCAATATCCGGCTGGCACGGCTGGTGTCGGTGGATGCGCAGCAACGCGCCAACGACCTGCTGAGCAAGCGCCGCGCCCTGTTCGAGGCCCAGCTGACCGAACGCGCGCCCTCGCCGCTCGGAAGGGAATTCTGGGAGGACATCGCCGACGCCTGGTCCGGCGACGTCGCGCGGCTCGAGAAGCTCGGCGCCGAGTTCGAGAGCGGCTTCGAGGCCGCGCGCAGCCCGGACAACGCCGCCCCGGTGCTGGGCACGCTGGCCGCCGCCTTGCTGCTGGCACTGCTGGGCAACTGGCTGGCCGAGCGGGCGCTGGCCCGGTTCGCCGCGAGCTACCTGCCGCCCGGGCGCCTGCGGCGCTCGCTGTTGGTGATCGCGATAGTGACCACCAACATGGTGCTGGTCGGAGTGGCCGCGCAAGGCGCGTTCTCGGTGTTCGACAACCACGGCGTCTGGGGCCCGCAGACCCGCCAGCTGGCGCAGAGCGTGGTCCAGTCCAGCATCTTCATCGCTTTCGTGGTCGGGCTCGGGCGCGCGCTGCTGTCCAACGGGCGTCCCTCGTGGCGATTGCCGCCGATCTCCGACCCGATGGCGGAACGGCTCGCGCCCTTCCCCTGGGTCATGGCGCTGGTGGCGATCGTGGTCTGGGCGCCGACCCAGATCAACGCCGTCGTCGAGGCCAGCTTCGCCGCGGTCGTCGCCACCCACGTGATGACGGCCCTGATCCTGACCGCCATGATCGGCGCGATGCTGCTGCGCCTGCACGGCGCGCCGGTGGCCGAGCCGCCCGCGGCGGCGCCACCGCCGAAGGAAACTCCGCCGGGCCCGGCGCCGGCCGTGGTCGCGCCCGAACCCCCCAAGGGCAGCCTCGACGAGCGGCCGATGTGGGTCGGCGTGCTGCTCGCCGCGGTCACGTTGAACCTGATCGGCATCTGGGTGCTGGTGGCGATCGGCTACGTCGCGATGGCGAGCTTCCTCGCCAGCCAGCTCACCTGGGCCGGCATCGTGGCCGCGGCCTTCTACGTGCTGTTCAAGTTCGCCGACGACCTGTTCGTGTCGGTGGTGTCATCGCGCAGCAATTTCGGCCAACGCCTCCAGTTGAGCTTCGGCCTGGAACCGCGCACGCTCGACCAGGCGGCGGTGGTGCTCTCCGGCCTGAGCCGCGTGATCCTGTTCTTCTACATGGTGATCGCGCTCGCCACGCCCCTGGGAACCAGCCCCGGCGAGGTCTACCAGCGCAGCGGCAAGTTCGGCAGCGGGATCAAGATCGGCGAGATCCAACTGGTGCCCAGCGCGATCATCAGCGCCGTCACGGTGCTGGTGCTCGGCTTCATCGCGCTGCGGGTGGTCAAGCGCTGGCTGGAACAGCGGTACCTGCCGCATACCGGCCTCGAGCCGGGGATGCAGAGTTCGATCACCACCCTGCTCGGCTACGTCGGCGGCATCCTGGTGGTCGCCTTCGGACTCTCGGCGCTGGGCATCGGCATCGAGCGCATCGCCTGGGTGGCGAGCGCGCTGTCGGTCGGCATCGGCTTCGGGCTGCAGGCCATCGTGCAGAACTTCATCTCGGGCCTGATCCTGCTGGCCGAACGGCCGGTCAAGGTCGGCGACTGGGTGGTGCTGGGCAATGCCGAAGGCGACGTCCGCCGCATCAACGTGCGCGCCACCGAAATCCAGCTCGGCGATCGCTCCACCATGATCGTGCCGAACTCCGAGTTCATCACCAAGACCGTGCGCAACATGACCCTCGCCAATGCCGAGGGACGGGTGCTGATTCGCCTGCCGATGCCGCTCACGACCCACGCCACACGGGCCCGGGAAGTCATTCTCGCGGCGTTCGCCGACCACCCTGGCGTGCTGGCCAGCCCGGCCCCCTCGGTCACGCTCGAAGGCGTGGAGGTCGGTTTTCTGATCTTCCAGGCGGTCGCCTACGTGCAAAGCCCCCGGCTGGCCGGCGGCGTGCGCAGCGACGTGCTGTTCGCCATGCTCGACGGCTTGCGCGCGGCCGAACTTCCGATGGCGGCCTATCCGGGGGCGCCCCCTTATCCGGGAGGACCGCCCGCGCCGGCGACTGTGGCGCCACCACCGCCGCCGCCCGTTCTGCCCGGTTTGGCGACCTAGGAACGGCGCCAGCCGCCGGCCACCAGCCACTGGCTGGTGGCGCAGGCCAGCACCAGGGCCGCATAGGTCGCCATCTTTCCGTCGCGGCCGAAGTAGACCAGACCGCCGGCCAGCACAGCCACGCCAACTATGAAATTGATAGCGCCCTGGAGCCACCAGGACGGCGTTCCGGCGGCTTTTCTCATCGTCAACCGGCCCAGCAGCGCCGAGAAGAAACCGACCGCGAAGGCCGGCGCGACGAAATTGATCAGGTGATTGAAAAGGTCCAGCGGTGCCATGTCAGGGGGTCGCCGATCGGATTGCGGCCTTTTTTCCGGCCGCGGGTGGTCTGGGCCTTGCTCATTTTATAATCAGCGGCTATGTCAGTCTGGGCCCTCGGCTTGAACCACACGACCGCGCCGCTCGACCTGCGCGGTCGTTTCGCGTTCGCCATCGACCAGATCGCCCCGACACTGCACAGCCTGCGCCACTCTTTCGGCTCGAACCGCCATCCCGACGTCGAGGCGGCGATCATCTCGACCTGCAACCGCACCGAGATCTACTGCGCCGCCGACCAGGTCGCGCTGGAGCACACGGTCGACTGGCTGGCCCACAGCGGCGGCGTCTCCCCGGCCCTGCTTCGCTCGCACGCCTACACCCTGCACGACGACCACGCCGCGCGCCACGCCTTCCGGGTCGCGAGCGGGCTCGATTCGATGGTGCTCGGCGAGCCCCAGATCCTCGGCCAGATGAAAGACGCCGTGCGTGCCGCCGAGACCGCCGGCGCCCTCGGCAGCACCCTGAACCAGCTGTTCCAGCGCTCCTTCGCGGTCGCCAAGGAGGTGCGCACCGCAACCGAGATCGGCGCCCATTCGATCAGCATGGCCGCCGCCGCCGTGCGCCTGGCCGGCCAGCTGTTCGAAGACCTGCGGCACACGCGCGTGCTGTTCATCGGCGCCGGCGAGATGATCGACCTGGCGGCGACCCACTTCGCGGCCCGCCAGCCCAAAGCCATCGTCATCGCCAACCGCACTCTGGAACGCGGCGAAAAGCTGGCCTCGCGCTTCGGCGGCGAGGCGATGCGGCTGGCCGACCTGCCGGCCCGGCTGGCCGAGTTCGACATCGTCGTGAGCTGCACCGCCAGCACGCTGCCGCTGATCGGCCTGGGCGCGGTCGAGCGCGCGCTCAAGGTGCGCCGGCACCGCCCGATGTTCATGGTCGACCTGGCGGTGCCGCGCGACATCGAACCCGAAGTGAAGGCACTCGAGGACGTCTATCTCTACACGGTGGACGACCTGGCGCAGGTGGTGCAGCAGGGCCACGCCAACCGGCAGGCCGCCGTGGCGCAGGCCGAGGTCATCATCGATGCCGGCGTGCAGAGCTTCATGCACTGGCTCGACCAGCGCGGCACGGTGCCGCTGATCCGCCAGCTCAACGCCCAGACCGACGAATGGCGCGCCACCGAACTGGCCCGCGCCCGCAAGCTGCTGGCCCGGGGCGAAGACGTCGACGCGGTGCTCGAAGCCCTGTCGCGCGGCCTGACGCAAAAGATGCTGCACGGGGCGATGGCCGAGCTGCACGCCGGCGATGCCGCGGCCCGCGAGCAGACGGCGCAGATGATCTCGCGCCTGTTCCTGCGCAACGAACCGCGCAAAGAGCGTTAGCGACGCTGGCCGTCCCGGCGGCGCCGCCTGCCGCCACGCCCGCCGCCGCGCACCGGCTGCGCCCCCTCTCATTCGCAACGCCCTCTTCTCCGTGAAACCCTTCCTGCGTCACCAACTCGAGCGCTACGCGCAACGCCTCGGCGAACTCGACTTCCTGCTTTCGCGCGAGGACATCATGTCCGACATGGCGCAGTACCGCACCATCTCGCGCGAGCATGCCGAGGTGACGCAGGTGGCCGGCCGCTACAGCCGCTACCTGCAGCGCGAGGCGGACCTGGCCAGCGCCCGCGAGATGCTCGACGAGCCCGAGATGGCCGAGATGGCGCAGGAGGAGATCGCCGCCGCCGAGGCCGAGCTGCTGCAGCTCGACGACGAACTGCAGCGCCTGCTGCTGCCCAAGGACCCGGACGACGCCCGCAACGCCTTCCTGGAGATCCGTGCCGGCACCGGCGGCGACGAATCGGCGCTGTTCGCCGGCGACCTGCTGCGCATGTACACGCGCTACGCCGAGCGCGCCGGCTGGCGCTGCGAGATCGTCAGCGAGAGCGAGAGCGAACTCGGCGGCTACAAGGAAGTCGTGATCCGGATCGTCGGCGACGAAGTGTTCGGCAAGCTGCGCTTCGAATCCGGCGGCCACCGGGTGCAGCGCGTGCCGGCGACGGAAACGCAGGGCCGCATCCACACCAGCGCCTGCACGGTGGCCGTGCTGGCCGAGCCCGACGAGGCCCAGGCGGTGCAGATCAACCCGGCCGACCTTCGCATCGACACCTACCGCGCCAGCGGCGCCGGCGGCCAGCACATCAACAAGACCGACTCGGCGGTGCGCATCACCCACATCCCGACCGGCATCGTGGCCGAATGCCAGGACGACCGCAGCCAGCACCGCAACAAGGCCAAGGCGCTGCAGGTGCTGTCGGCGCGGATCCAGGAAAAAGACCGCAGCGAGCGCGCGGCCAAGGACGCCGCCATGCGCAAGGGCCTGATCGGCACCGGCGACCGCTCCGACCGCATCCGCACCTACAACTTCCCGCAAGGCCGGCTCACCGACCACCGCATCAACCTCACGCTCTACAAGCTGCTGGCGATCATGGAAGGCGACCTCGGCGACGTGCTGGCGGCGCTGCAGGCGGCGCGCGAGGCCGAGCAGTTGGCAGAGCTCGAAGCCAGCCTCCCCGCGTGACCCCTCCGCCCGAACACCCGCCCTCGACCCCGGCGCAGATGCTGGCCGCGGCGGCCGCGCTGGGCATCGAGCGGCTCGACGCCCAGTTGCTGCTGCTGCATGCGCTGGGCCGCGCCGCCGGCGAGCGCGCCTGGCTGCTGGCGCACGACACCGACCCGCTGCCGGACGCCGCCCGGCGGGCCTTCGAGCGGCTGTGCGAGCGCCGCCTCGCCGACGAGCCGGTGGCCTACCTGGTCGGCGAGAGAGAGTTCCACGGCCTGGGCCTGCGGGTCGACGCCCGCGTGCTGGTGCCGCGTCCCGACACCGAGACCCTGGTCGAATGGGCGCTGCAATGCCTGGACGGCCGGCCGGCCCCGGCCGTGCTCGACCTCGGCACCGGCAGCGGCGCGATCGCCCTGGCGATCCAGCATGCCCGGCCCGACGCCCGGGTGGCGGCGGTCGATGCCAGCGCCGACGCCCTGGCCGTGGCCCGCGCCAACGCGGCAAGGCTCGGCTTGCCGGTGCGCTTCGCCCAGGCCGACTGGCTGGACGGCGCCGACCGCGGGCTGGACCTGATCGTCTCGAACCCCCCCTACATCGTGGCCGGCGACCCGCACCTGGCCGCCCTGCGCCACGAGCCGCTGCGGGCGCTGGTCTCCGGGGCCGACGGGCTGGACGACATCCGCCGCATCGTCCGGGCGGCGCCGGAGCACCTGGCCGAGGGCGGCTGGCTGCTGCTCGAACACGGCTGGGACCAGGCCGACGCGGTGCGGCAGCTGCTGGCCGCAGGCGGCTTCGCCGATGTCCAAAGCCGCGACGACCTCGCCGGCATCGCGCGCTGCTCGGGCGGAATCCGGCGCACAGTGAAATAATCCGCCCAATCCAATTTTCAGGAGTCCCCCATGTCCGACACCCAGCAACGCATCGACGATCTCGTCAAGAGCAACGACCTCGTGCTCTTCATGAAGGGCAATGCCAGTTTTCCGATGTGCGGTTTCTCGGGCCGCGCGATCCAGATCCTCAAGGCCGTGGGTGTCGACACCCGCACGCTCAAGACCGTCAACGTGCTGGACGACGCCGAAGTGCGCCAGGGCATCAAGGAATACAGCAACTGGCCGACCATCCCCCAGCTCTACGTCAAGGGCGAATTCGTCGGCGGTTCGGACATCCTGATGGAAATGTACGAGTCGGGCGAGCTGCAGCAGATGCTCAACGGCAGCCCGGCCTGAGCCTGCCCCGGGCGATGAGCCACGACCACGCCGATCACGGACACGCCGAGCCGGCGTGGAAGCACGACGGCGTGCGCGTGATTCCCGGCAACCAGCTCGACACCAACACCGCCCAGACGCCGGGCATGAACCGGGCCGCAGCGATCAACTTCGCGCGCGTCGGGGCCCAGAAGCTCTGGGCCGGCACCGTCACCATCCACGCCAACGCCAAGACCGGCGCCCACCATCACGGCCATCTCGAATCCGTGATCTACGTGGTGCGCGGCCGGGCCCGCATGCGCTGGGGCGAGCAGCTCGAATTCACGGCCGAGGCCGGCCCGGGCGACTTCATCTACGTGCCGCCCTATGTGCCGCACCAGGAAATCAACGCCAGCGAGACCGAGGCGCTCGAATGCGTGCTGTGCCGCAGCGACGGCCAGGCGGTGGCGGTCAACCTCGACATCGAGCCGGCCGAAAAGCCCGAATCGGTGTTGTGGGTCGACCCGACCCATCCGCACGGCGGCGTGTGACCGCCGCGCGACAGATCCCCAAAACAGGGCAAAGCGAGAAAACGTAGACATCCGGCGAACCCGGGCACGGCTTATGCTGTCCAAAGAGTGTTCGAAACCGGAGGTGTCCATGGATTCCCGCAGTCTCGTCCCCGCATCGCCGTCGTTCCAGCTGCCGGTCGCCAACCTGCGCAGCGTGTTCCAGACGCACGATGTCGAACGCAAGCTCGCCAAGCTCCCCGAGCGCGAGCACGAACACCTTCGCACCACTTACGAGCGCATGCTCGAGCGCGGTCCCGCCCGGTTCCAGGTCAAGCCGAGCGGCGTACCCGAGATGGCATCGCTCTACGCCCAATTGCCCAATTTCACCGAAGTCCTCGACGACGTGCGGCGCCATGTCGCCCTGGCGCAGGACAGCCGCGACGGCCTCGAGGTCACGCCGATGCTGCTGCTCGGCGCGCCCGGCATCGGCAAGACCCATTTCGCGAAGAAGCTGGCCGATCTGCTGGGCACCGGGATGTCACTGGTGCCGATGAACTCCATGACCGCGGGCTGGCTGCTCTCGGGCGCCTCCTCGCAGTGGAAGGGTTCCAAGCCCGGAAAGGTGTTCGAGGCGCTGGTCGAGGGCCAGTACGCCAATCCGGTGATGGTGGTCGACGAGATCGACAAGGCCGGCAGCGACAGCCAGTACGACCCCCTGGGCGCGCTCTACAACCTGCTCGAACACGACACCGCCCACGCTTTCGTCGACGAATTCGCCGAGGTGGCCATCGACGCCAGCCAGGTGATCTGGATCACGACCGCGAACGACGCGCGCGGCATCCCGGAACCCATCCTCAATCGCATGAACGTGTTCGAGATCGAATCGCCCTCGCCCGAGGCGGCTCGCCAGATCGCGCGCCAGCTCTACGACGCGATCCGCGGCGACCACGACTGGGGCCGGCTGCTGGCCGTGGAGCCCGCACCGGACGTGCTCGACCAGCTCGCCACGCTGGCGCCGCGCGAGATGCGGCGCGCCCTCATGACCGGCTTCGGCAATGCCCGCCTGGCCGGGCGCGACGAGGTCCGGGTCGACGACCTGCCCCGGATCAACGCGGCGAGAAGCCGGATCGGCTTCGTCCAATAACGGGGCCGCTGCCGGTCATGGCACCATGGCGGTCTTCATCGACCGCACCATGACCCTGACTCAGAGCCTCCTGACCATCGTCGCGCTGATCGCGACCAGCGCCTTCTTCTCGCTGGCCGAGATCTCGCTGGCGGCCTCGCGCCGACTGCGGCTGCGCCAGATGGCCGATGAAGGCGATGCGCGCGCCGAACGGGTGATGCGCGTCCAGGAACACCCGGGCCACTACTTCACCGTGGTGCAGATCGGCCTGAATGCGGTCGCGATCCTCGGCGGCGTCGTCGGCGAGGGCGCGCTGAGCCCCTATTTCGCCCGCCTGTTCGGACTCTGGCTCGGCGCCGACGCGGCCCAGACGGCCGCCTTCCTGGCTTCCTTCATCACCATCATCTCGGTCTTTCTGGTGTTCGCCGACCTGTTCCCGAAGCGCCTGGGCATGAGCAGCCCGGAACTGCTGGCGGTGCGCATGGTCGGGCCGATGCAGGTGCTGATCACCGCTTTCAAGCCGCTGGTCTGGCTGTTCACGGTCACGACCGACCTGCTCTTCAAGTTGCTGGGCATGCCGCTTGCGCGCGACGAGAAGATCACCTCGGCCGACATCCTCGCGATGACCGAGGCCGGCGCCCGGGCCGGCGTGCTCGCGGTGCGCGAGCAGCAGGTGATCGCCAACGTGTTCGAGCTCGACACCCGGCTGGTCAGCAGCGTGATGACGTCGCGCGACCGCATCGCCTGGTTCCTGCGCGACGACCCCGAGTCGGTGCTGCGCGCGCGCATCGTGGCCGAGCCCTTCTCCGCCTACCCGGTGTGCGAGGGCGACATCGACCACGTGCTCGGCTACGTCGACGCCAAGGACATGTTCCAGCGCGTGCTGAGCGGCCAGCCGCTGTCCTTCGACCATGGCCTGCCGCTGCACAAGGCGCTGGTGATTCCCGACCGGCTCTCGCTGACCGAAGTGCTCGAGCAGTTCCAGCAGGCCCACGAGGACTTCGCGATCATCGTCAACGAATACAGCCTGGTGGTCGGCGTCATCACGCTCAACGATGTCATGAGCACCGTCATGGGCGACCTGGTCGGCGCCCAGGACGAGGAGCAGCAGATCGTCAGGCGCGACGAGAACTCCTGGCTGATCGACGGCGTGACGCCGATCCAGGACGTGCAGCGCGCACTCGACATCGAGAGCCTGCCGCACGACGACGAGTACGAGACCCTGGCCGGCTTCCTGATGGTCATGCTGCGCCGGGTGCCCAAGCGCACCGACAGCGTCAGCTGGGCCGGCTACACCTTCGAGGTGATGGACGTCGACAGCTACCGGATCGACCAGGTGATGGTCACCCGGGGCACGCGCCCGAGCCCGGCCGTCAATCCAGCGGCCGGTCCTTGAAGACCCAAAGGCGCTGATTCGCAAAGACGGCGTCCGGATACGGCGAACGCCCGCGGCTGCCGTTGTAGCGGCCCAATGTCATGAACAGGTCGCCCTGCTCGCGGTCCAGGTAGTGGCGCAGGATCACGCAGCCGAAGCGCAGGTTGGTCTGCATGTGGAACAGCTTGGACGGGTCGCTGTCGCCGATCACGCGGGTCCAGAAAGGCATCACCTGCATGTAGCCGCGGGCACCGGCGCTGGACACCGCGAACTTGCGGAAGTTGCTCTCGACCTGGATCAGCCCCATGACCAGGCTGACATCGAGGCCGGAGCGCCGCGCCTCGTACCAGACGGTCTGCAGGAATTCCTTGCGCGTCGGCCAGTCGGTCAGTTTCTTCTTGAGCCGCTCGCTCATGGCGCCGAGCCAGCGCAGGTAGGCCATGCGGGCTTCGGTGTCGCCGAATTCCGGGATCGGCGGCGCCTTGTTCTGGATCGCCGAGCTCAGCGCGGTGCGCACCGAGTCGATCAGCGGCTCCTCGATCTGCGCCCCGGCCAGGGCACGCTGCGGCAGCGCCAGCGAGAGCGCACCCGCGGCCGCGCCGCCGAGGCACAGACGCCGGGAAAGGCCGGGCGCTTTCAAGGCCGTCGGCTCAGGCCGCCGCCAAGCGGCCCGCGATGAAGTCGGCGATGCCGGCCGCCGGCACCTTGGTCGCCGCCGTGTCGCGGCGATGCTGGTATTCCAGCTGGCCTTCCTTGAGGCCGCGGTCGGAGATCACGACCCGGTGCGGCACGCCGATCAGCTCCCAGTCGGCGAACATCGCGCCCGGACGCTCGCCGCGGTCGTCGAGCAGCACGTCGACGCCGGCCGCCAGCAGCTGCTCGTAGAGGGCCTCGGCCGCCGTCTTGACCTCGGCGCTGCGGTCCATGCCGATCGGGCAGACCACCACCGTGAACGGTGCGATCGCGTCCGGCCAGATGATCCCGCGCTCGTCGTTGTTCTGCTCGATCGCCGCCGCCGGCAGCCGCGTGATGCCGATGCCGTAGCAGCCCATCTCGAGGAACTGCGGCTTGCCGGCCTCGTCGAGGAAGGTGGCGTTCATCGGCTTGCTGTACTTGGTGCCGAGCACGAACACATGGCCGACCTCGATGCCGCGCTCGATCGCGAGCAGGCCGCGGCCGTCGGGCGAGGCATCGCCCGCCACCACGTTGCGCAGGTCGGCCACCGCATCGGGCTCGGGCAGGTCGCGCCCCCAGTTGACGCCGGTCAGGTGGAAGTCGACTTCATTGGCCCCGCAGATCCAGTCGGCCAACACCGCGACTTCGCGGTCGGCGACGATCTTGACCGGCTGCTTGAGGTTCAGCGGGCCCAGGTAGCCCGGCTTGCAGCCGAAATGGTCTTCGATCTCGGTCACGGTGGCGAAGCGGAAGCCTTGGTCGAGCCCCGGCACCTTGCTCACCTTGATCTCGTTCATGTCGTGGTCGCCGCGCAGCAGCAGCAGCCAGACCTGGACCTTCTTGACATTGCCGGCGTCGTCCAGCTCTTCGGTGGCCAGCACCAGCGATTTCACGGTGGTCGCCAGCGGCACGCCGAGCAGCAGGGCTACGTCCTCGCAGGTCGCCTTGCCGGGCGTCGGCGTCTTGGTGAGCGCACCTACGGCCGCAGGACGCGGGCCGGCGGGCGCCAGCGCCTCGGCCTTTTCCATGTTGGCGGCGTAGTCGCTGTCGGGGCAGTAGACGATCGCATCCTCGCCGGTCGCGGCGATCACCTGGAACTCCTGGCTGACGTCGCCGCCGATGGCGCCGCTGTCCGCCGCCACCGCCCGGTAGCGCAGGCCGAAGCGGTCGAAGGCCCGGCGGTAGGCGTCCGACATGATCTTGTAGCTGGCCTTGGCGCCGTCGAGGTCGCGGTCGAAGCTGTAGGCGTCCTTCATGATGAACTCGCGTCCGCGCATCAGGCCGAAACGGGGCCGGCGCTCGTCCCGGAACTTGGTCTGGATCTGGTAGAAGTTCTTCGGCAGCTGCTTGTAGCTGCGGATCTCCTGGCGCGCGATGTCGGTCACGACCTCCTCGCTGGTCGGCTGGATCACGAAATCGCGGTCATGCCGGTCCTTGATGCGCAGCAGCTCAGGGCCGTAACCCTGGAAGCGCCCGGCTTCCTGCCAGATCTCGGCCGGCTGCACCACCGGCATCGCCAGCTCGACAGCGCCGGCCCGGTTCATTTCCTCGCGCACGATGGCCTCGACCTTGCTGATCACGCGCAGGCCCATGGGCATGTAGGTGTAGATGCCGGTGCCCAGCTTCTTGATCATGCCGGCGCGCATCATGAGGCGGTGGCTGGCGACCTCGGCATCGGCGGGCGCTTCCTTGAGGGTGGAGATAAAGAATCGGGAAGCTTTCATCGGTCTCGCAGGGGGCTGGAACGGGTGGTCGGGAGGGCAGGTCCTGGGGGGTCCTGGAACCGGTCGCTTGCCGTGCGCAACCCGGCATGCATAATCGACTCAGTTCAAAAAATTGGGGTTTGATTATGCTCGACCGGGACGGCTTCAGGCCCAACGTCGGCATCATCCTGCTCAACCAGAGAAACCAGGTTTTCTGGGGCAAACGCATCCGCACCCATTCCTGGCAGTTTCCGCAAGGCGGCATCGATCGCGGCGAAAGTCCCGAGCAGGCCATGTTCCGGGAACTGCACGAGGAAGTAGGTCTCCATCCGGAGCATGTGCGGATCGTCGCCCGTACCCGCGACTGGTTGCGCTACGAGGTGCCGGATCGGTTCATCCGCCGAGACGCACGAGGCCATTACAAGGGCCAGAAGCAGATCTGGTATTTGCTGCAGTTGACCGGTCACGATTGGGATCTGAACCTGCGCGCCACCGATCACCCGGAGTTCGACGCCTGGCGCTGGCACGACTACTGGGTGCCGCTCGACGTCGTGGTCGAGTTCAAGCGCGGCGTCTACGAGATGGCGCTGACCGAACTCGCCCGCTACCTGCCTCGGCAGGATTTCCGCAACCGCTTCCTGCGCAGCAATGTGCGGGCCCGTGAATTCGAGCGCCATCCGCCCGGCGCGGGCCACGAACCGACCTTCGAGCTGCCGCCCGGCGCCAGCTTCGATCCCAACCCGAATGCCAATCTTGCCAACGATCCTGCCTCGACGAACGACCCGTCCCACTTCCCCCGCTAGCCGCGCCGGCCGCGCGCTGCTGCTGGCCTGCGCGCTGGGCGCCGCCGGCCTGGCCCAGGCCCAGGTGTTCGGCGATGTCGACTGGAAGGAAACCGAGGCGCCGCCGCCGCCGGCCTTCGACCTGAACAAGCTGGTCCCGATCACCATGCCGCCCTACATGACGCTGAAGTTCGGCGTCGATCCGGCCACCATCAAGATCACCGGCGACGGCGTGGTCCGCTACGTGGTGGTGGCCACCCACAAGGAGGGCGGCGCGCTCAACGCCTACTACGAGGGGCTGCGCTGCGCCACGGCCGAATACAAGAGCTACGCGCGCTTCACCAACGGCGCCTGGGACCCGACGCCGGCGCCCGAATGGAAGCGCCTGAGCGAACGCAACTCGATCTACACCAAGGCACTGGCGGCGCAGGCCCTGTGCCGCGGCGATGCCCCGCGGGGCTCGGTCGGCGAGATGATCCGGGTCCTGAAGGCGCCGGTGCGCGAAGTCGAGTGACTGGCCAGCGCCCCGCGGGCGCTCAGCCCTGCAGCAGCACCATGTTGTCGCGGTGCACCATCTCCGGCTCGGCCGCATAGCCCAGCAGGCGCTCGAACTCCGACGAGGGCTTGCGGCACAGCATCCGCGCCTCGGCGCTCGAATAATTCGCCAGTCCGCGCCCGAGTTCGACGCCCTGGGCATCACGGATGGCGATCACGTCGCCGCGCGAGAACTCGCCTTCCACCCCCGTCATGCCGATCGGCAACAGGCTCTTGCCCTCGCCGCGGACCTTGGCCGCCGCGCCGGCATCGACCAGGACCGCGCCGCGCAGCTGCAGATGGTCGGCCATCCAGCGCTTGCGCGCCTGGTGCTTGGCAGTCTGGGCGACCAGCAGGGTGCCGATCGCCTCGCCGCGCGCCAGGCGCAGCAGAGCGTCGGGCTCGCGGCCCCAGGCGATCACGGTCGAGGCGCCGGAACCCGCCGCGCGCTTGGCCGCCAGGATCTTGGTGATCATGCCGCCGCGCCCGATGCTGCTGCCGGCGCCGCCGGCCATGGCTTCGAGCTCAGGGTCGCCGGCGGCCGCCTCGTCGACAAAACGGGCAGCCGGATCCTTGCGCGGGTCGGCCGTGAACAGGCCCTTCTGGTCGGTCAGGATCACCAGCGCATCGGCCTCGACCAGGTTGGCGACCAGCGCGCCCAGCGTGTCGTTGTCGCCGAACTTGATCTCGTCCGTGACCACCGTGTCGTTCTCGTTGATGACCGGCACCACGCCCAGCGCCAGCAGGGTCACCAGGGTCGAGCGCGCATTGAGGTAGCGCTCGCGATCGGCCAGGTCGGCGTGGGTCAGCAGCACCTGGGCGCTGCCCATGCCGTTCTCGCGCAGCTTGGTCTCGTAGACCTGCGCCAGGCCCATCTGGCCGACGGCGGCGGCGGCCTGCAGTTCGTGGATCTCGTGCGGGCGGGTGCGCCAGCCGAGGCGCTTCATGCCTTCGGCGATCGCGCCGCTCGACACCATCACGACCTCTCGGCCGTCACGCACCAGCGCCGCCAGTTGCCGGCACCATTCGCCGATGGCAGCTTCGTCGAGCCCGCGCCCCTCGTTGGTCACGAGGCTGGAGCCCACCTTGACGACGATGCGGCGCGCGTCGCGCAAGACGGTGGAGCCGGAAGTCGAACTCATGGCTGGAGATCGGGGAAGCGTGGATCGACTTCGACCGGCGGCTGCTCGGCCACCTGCTGCGCCTTGACGTGCTGGTAGATCGCCTGCACCAGCGGTTCGCAGCCTTCGCGCGTGAGCGCGGAGATCTCGAACACCGGCCCCTTGAAGCGCAGCCGTTTGACGAAATCCTTGACCTTCGCGGCCCGCTCGTCGTCGGCCACCATGTCGAGCTTGTTCAGCACCAGCCAGCGCGGCTTCTCGTACAGGGCCTTGTCGTATTTCTTGAGCTCGCCCACGATCGCCTTGGCCTGGGCGACCGGGTCCACGCCCTCGTCGAAGGGGGCCAGGTCGATCACGTGCAGCAGCAGGCGGGTGCGCTGCAGGTGGCGCAGGAACAGATGGCCCAGGCCCGCACCTTCGGAGGCGCCTTCGATCAGGCCCGGCAGGTCGGCGACCACGAAGCTCTGCTCCGGCCCGACGCGCACCACGCCCAGGTTCGGGTGCAGGGTCGTGAACGGGTAGTCGGCGATCCGCGGACGCGCGTTGGAGATGGCGCTGATCAAGGTCGACTTGCCGGCGTTCGGCATGCCCAGCAGGCCGACGTCGGCCAGCACCTTGAGTTCGAGCTTGAGGTTCTTCTTTTCGCCTGGCCAACCGGGTGTCTTCTGCCGCGGCGCACGGTTGATGGCGCTCTTGAAGCGCATGTTGCCGAAACCGCCGTCACCGCCCTTGGCGATCGTGATGACCTCGCCGGGCGTCAGCAGTTCGTAGAGCACCTCGCCGGTCTCGGCGTCCGAGATGATGGTGCCGACCGGCATCTTCAGCGTGATGTCCTCGCCGGCGGCGCCGAACATGTCGGAGCCCATGCCGTGCTGGCCGCGCTTGGCGTCGTGACGGCGCGAGAAGCGGAAGTCGACCAGCGTGTTCAGGTTCGAGTCGGCGACCGCGAACACATGGCCGCCGCGACCGCCGTCGCCGCCGTTCGGACCGCCGAACTCCTTGTACTTCTCATGGCGGAACGACACGCAGCCGTTGCCGCCGTCGCCGGCGGCGACGTCGATGAAGGCTTCGTCCACGAACTTCATGAGATGTCCAGTCAGTCAGTCTACAAAATGAAAAAGCCCCGGCAAAGCGGGGCTCCGATCGGGTCGAAGTGACTGGCTTACGCCGGCGTCACATTGACCGTGTGCTTGTTGAGCGCACCCTTGGTGCCGAAGGAAACAGTGCCTTCGACCAGGGCGAACAGCGTGTGGTCCTTGCCGATGCCGACGTTGACGCCGGGGTGGAACTGGGTACCGCGCTGGCGCACGATGATCGAGCCTGCGCTGATCAGTTCGCCGCCGAAGCGCTTCACGCCGAGCATCTTGGGCTTGGAATCGCGCCCGTTTCGCGTTGAGCCGCCGCCTTTTTTCTGTGCCATGGAATGTGCTCCTTAGCCGGCGATCGCGCCGATTTGCAGTTCAGTGAACTGCTGGCGATGGCCTTGACGTTTCTGATAGTGCTTGCGACGGCGCATCTTGAAGATGCGAACCTTGTCGTGCTTGCCGTGCGACAGGACCGTGACCGTCACCGTGGCGCCGGATACCAGGGGCGTACCGACCTTGATTTCGCTGCCGGTTCCGACTGCGAGCACCTGATCGATCACGATTTCCTGGCCCACGTCCGCAGCAATCTGTTCTACTTTAATTTTTTCGCCGGAAGCAACGCGATACTGCTTGCCGCCGGTTTTTATGACCGCGTACATTATTGACCTCTTGGGAAAAGATGGCTCCACGGCGAATTCCGTAGAGCCCACGATTATAGCACTCCGGCCGTTTTGCGCCACATGGCATGCCGGGGCCGCCTGGGGACCGGGCCGGCCGTCCCTATAATCGACAGCTTCCGGCCCCTCCGGCCTCCCCGGCCGCCAGCGCCATCGTCGCATCTCCTGCTGCGCGCAAGCGCCCTTGCCTTTGTCAGTTCACGCCGCCGACACCTCCCCCGCCGCCGCCGTTCTCAGCCTGATCGCCGACGACATGGACAGCGTCGATCTCGTGATCGCACGTCGGCTCGACACCGGCGTGCCGCTGGTCAGCCAAGTCTCGAAATACATCATCTCCGCGGGCGGCAAGCGGCTGCGCCCGGCGCTGCTGCTGCTGATGGCGGGCGCCCTGGGCTATCGCGGCGAGCAGCGCTTCAACCTGGCCGCCGTGGTGGAGTTCATCCATACCGCCACCTTGCTGCATGACGACGTGGTGGACGAGTCCACGCTGCGCCGCGGCCGCCCGACCGCCAACGAATCCTTCGGCAACCCGGCAAGCGTGCTGGTCGGCGACTTCCTCTACTCGCGCGCCTTCCAGATGATGCTGGACGCCGACGACGTTCGCGTGATGCAGATCCTGGCCGAGGCGACCAACGTGATCGCCGAGGGCGAGGTGCTGCAGCTCATGAACATGCACGACGCCACCCTCGACGAGGACGCCTACCTGCGCGTCATCCGCTCGAAGACCGCCAAGCTGTTCGAAGCCAGCACGCGGCTCGCCGCCGTGCTGGCCGGGGTGCCGCCGGACGTCGAAGAAGCCTGCGCCACCTACGGGCAAGCGCTGGGCACGGCGTTCCAGGTCATCGACGACGTGCTCGACTACGCCGGCGACGCCAGCGAAACCGGCAAGAACGTCGGGGACGACCTGCGCGAGGGCAAGACCACGCTGCCGCTGATCCTCGCGATGCAGCGCGGCACGGCGGCGCAGCAGGCGCTGATCCGCGACGCCATCGAGGCCGGCGACACGACGCAACTGCCGCAGATCGTCGCCATCGTGCGCGAAACCGGCGCCCTGGAAGCCACGCGCGCCGCCGCCGCCGCCGAGGCGCAACGCGCGATCGACGCGCTTCGTGGTTTTTCTGCAAATCCGCACTCCGCGGCTTTGCTACAATTAGCGGCTCAGCTGCTTGAGCGGCGCGCCTGACGATCAACTCACCCGAGTGAACGCCACGGTCGTGTCACTGTTCTCGCAATCAGCACCATCGGGGTGTAGCTTAGCCTGGTAGAGCGCTACGTTCGGGACGTAGAGGCCGGAGGTTCGAATCCTCTCACCCCGACCATTTTTCTTGAATCAACTCGACATTTCTGGCGTCCATGCAACGTGGACCGCCTGCTGACCGCGCAGGCAACGACCGAGTCGTTTCGAATCCTCTGCGCCATCAACCGGTGTGCGGCATCCCCGCAACATCCCTTTCGGCGTCCCTGGACGCTGTGCTACGCTAAGCCTCCGGTGCGTCGATTGCACAGGGTTTGCCCATTGATGCCCATTAACTCAGGCAGCGGGCCCCTGGAGCAGGGCAGTGCAAAGGAGGTCCGACCCTCTCACCCCCATCAGCCTTTCAGGGCTGTAATTGCCAAATGCTCCGCGGAACCGTTGCCGCGCAGCGGTTTACAGCGCTTGGGCGATCAGCGATGATCGTGAAGCAAATTTTCACGTTTCTTACATTCGTTGAATGGCCGCAGCCGAACCCCTCGTCAAAGACAGCTCGCCGATCGCCCTTCCAGGGCTTGCGCGCGCACTGGTTTCGGCCGGAAAGCTCCCGGCCAAGACGGCCGAGGACATCTACCAGAAGTCCCTGAGCGGCAGGACCAGCTTCATTGCCGAGCTGACCGGCACCGGCGCCGTGTCGGCGGCCGACCTGGCGCACACGTTGTCGAGCGCCTTCGGCGCTCCGCTGCTCGACCTCGACGCCATTGATTCCCAGCGGCTGCCCAAGGACCTGCTCGACCCCAAGCTGTGCCAGGCCTACCGGGTCGTGGTGCTCAGCAAGCGCAACAACCGTCTCATTGTCGCAACAGCCGATCCTTCGGACCAGCAGGCGGCCGAAAAGATCAAGTTCGCCTCCCAGATGGGCGTGGACTGGGTCATCGCGGAGTACGACAAGCTTTCCCGCATGATCGAGGCGGCGGCGGTGAGCGCCTCCGAGACCATCGACAGCATCATCGGCACCGAATTCGAGTTCGACGAAGTCTCGGCCGACACCTCGAGCGAAAGCAACGACCCGGCGGTGGCCGAAGTCGAGGACGCGCCGGTCGTCCGGTTCCTGCACAAGATGCTGCTGGACGCCTTCAGCATGCGGGCCTCCGACATCCACTTCGAGCCCTACGAGCACAACTACCGCGTGCGCTTCCGCATCGACGGCGAGCTGCGCGAGATCGCCAGCCCGCCGACGGTCATCAAGGACAAGCTGGCCTCGCGCATCAAGGTCATCTCCCGGCTCGACATCTCCGAGAAGCGGATCCCGCAAGACGGCCGGATGAAGCTCAAGATCGGTCCCGAGCGCGTGATCGACTTCCGGGTCAGCACGCTGCCCACGCTGTTCGGCGAGAAGATCGTGATCCGTATCCTCGACCCGAGCAGCGCCCGCCTCGGCATCGACGCGCTCGGCTACGACGCCGACGAGAAAGAGCGCCTGCTCACGGCCATCGGCCGCCCCTACGGCATGGTGCTGGTCACGGGGCCGACCGGCTCCGGCAAGACGGTGTCGCTGTACACCTGCCTGAACCTGCTCAACAAGCCCGGCGTGAACATCGCGACCGCCGAGGACCCGTCCGAAATCAACCTGCCGGGCGTCAACCAGGTCAACGTCAACGACAAGGCCGGCCTGACCTTCGCGACCGCGCTGCGGGCCTTCCTGCGCCAGGATCCCGACATCATCATGGTCGGCGAAATCCGCGACATCGAAACCGCCGACATCTCGATCAAGGCGGCCCAGACCGGCCACCTGGTGCTGTCGACGCTGCACACCAACGACGCCCCCACCACGCTGACGCGGATGCGCAACATGGGCATCGCGCCCTTCAACATCGCTTCCAGCGTGATCCTGATCACCGCCCAGCGGCTGGCGCGCCGGCTCTGCACCGTGTGCCGGACGCCGACCGAGGTGCCGCGGCAGGCCCTGCTCGATGCCGGCTTCAAGGACAGCGACCTCGACGGCTCCTGGAAGCCCTACCACCCGGTGGGCTGCTCGGCCTGCAACGGCGGCTACAAGGGGCGCGTCGGCATCTACCAGGTGATGCCGATCACCGAGGAGATCCAGAAGATCATCCTTCGCGACGGCACCTCGCTCGACATCGCCAAGCAGTCCGAGTCCGAGGGCGTCAGGTCGCTGCGCCAGTCGGGCCTGCGCAAGGTCATGCAGGGGCTGACCTCGCTCGAAGAAGTGCTGGCAGTCACCAACGAATAGAACGCGTCGATTCGCACGCATCAGCAGCAGCACCAGCACACGGAGAAGCGGAGATCCCATGGCAACGGCAACAGCATCGTCCCGGACGGTCAAGGAATTCGTCTTCGAGTGGGAAGGCAAGGACCGCAACGGCAAGACCGTCCGCGGCGAAGTCCGCGCCGCCGGCGAGAACCAGGTGCAGGCCGCCCTGCGGCGCCAGGGCATCCTCACGACCAAGATCAAGAAGCGCCGGATGCGCTCGGGCAAGGCGATCAAGCCCAAGGACATCGCGATCTTCACGCGCCAGCTGGCGACCATGATGAAGGCCGGCGTGCCGCTGCTGCAGGCCTTCGACATCGTCGGCCGCGGCAATGCCAACCCGAGCGTGGCCAAGCTGCTCAACGACATCCGCAGCGACGTCGAGACCGGCACCTCGCTCTCGGCGGCGTTCCGCAAGTTCCCGAAGTACTTCGACAGCCTCTACTGCAACCTGGTCGAGGCCGGCGAGGCGGCCGGTATCCTCGAAGACCTGCTCGACCGGCTGGCCACCTACATGGAGAAGACCGAGGCGATCAAGTCGAAGATCAAGTCGGCGCTGATGTACCCCACCTCGGTCATCGTGGTGGCCTTCGTGGTGGTGGCGATCATCATGATCTTCGTGATCCCGGCCTTCAAGCAGGTGTTCACTTCCTTCGGCGCCGACCTGCCCGCGCCGACCCTGATCGTCATGGGCATCAGTGAATTCTTCGTCTCCTACTGGTGGCTGATCTTCGGCGTGATCGGCGGCGGCATCTATTTCTTCCTGCAGGCCTGGAAGCGCAACGAGCGGGTGCAGAAGGTCATGGACCGCCTGCTGCTGCGCCTGCCGATCTTCGGCACCCTGATCGACAAGTCCTGCGTCGCCCGCTGGACCCGCACCCTGGCCACGATGTTCGCCGCCGGTGTGCCGCTGGTCGAGGCACTCGATTCGGTCGGCGGCGCCTCGGGGAATTCGGTGTATGCCGATGCAACGGTCAAGATCCAGCAGGAGGTGTCGACCGGCACCAGCCTGACCACCGCGATGACCAACGCCAACCTGTTCCCGTCGATGGTGCTGCAGATGACCGCGATCGGCGAGGAATCGGGCTCGATCGACCACATGCTGGGCAAGGCGGCCGACTTCTACGAGTCGGAAGTCGACGACATGGTCGCCGGCCTGTCGAGCCTGATGGAACCCATCATCATCGTCTTCCTGGGCGTGATCATCGGGGGCATCGTGGTCTCGATGTACCTGCCCATCTTCAAGCTCGGCCAGGTCGTCTGATGCTGGTGTCGCAGGGGGTGGACGCCGCAATGGCCGGCGTGCTGGGGCTCATGATCGGCAGTTTTCTCAATGTCGTGATCTACCGGCTGCCCAAGATGCTCGAGCGGCAGTGGGCGGCCGAATGCGCGAGCCTCGCCGAGGGCGACGCGGCGGCGGCGCCCGCCGTCGAGCCCTTCAACCTGATGGTGCCGCATTCGCGCTGCCAGCAATGCGGCCACGTGATCCGCTGGTACGAGAACGTTCCGGTGCTGAGCTACCTGGCGCTGCGCGGCCGCTGCTCTTCCTGCAAGGCGTCGATCGGCCTGCGCTATCCGGTGGTCGAACTGCTGACCGGTGCGCTGTTCGCCTGGTGCGTCTGGCGCATGCCCGGCCAGTACGGCGCGCTGGCCTGGTGCGCCTTCGCCGCCGCGCTGCTGGCGCTGGCGCTGATCGACTGGGACACCACCCTGCTGCCCGACGACATCACCCTGCCGCTGCTGTGGGGCGGCCTGCTGGCATCGATCGCAGGCTTCACCGGTGTGCCCCTCGCCCATGCGGTCTGGGGCGCCGTGGCCGGCTATGTGTCGCTCTGGGCCATCTACTGGCTGTTCAAGCTGACCACCGGCAAGGAGGGCATGGGCTATGGCGACTTCAAGCTGTTCGCGGCCTTCGGCGCCTGGTTCGGCTGGCAGGCGCTGGTGCCGATCATCCTGATGGCGTCGGTGATCGGCGTGGTGGTCGGGCTCGCGCTCAAGTTCAGCAGCGGCCTGCGCGAAGGCGGCTACGTGCCCTTCGGGCCCTTTCTGGCCGCTGCCGGCTTCACCGCCATGATCTTCGGCCCGGACGCGATCCTGCGCGCGGTCGGGCTCTGAGGGCGGGCGCACCATGCGCATCGGCCTGACCGGCGGCATCGGCAGCGGCAAGAGCACCGTCGCATCGCTGCTGGTCGGGCTCGGCGCCAAGCTGGTCGACACCGATGCGATCGCCCGGGCGGTGGCGCAGCCGCAAGGCGCCGCCATGCCGGCGCTGGAGGCCGAGTTCGGCCCTTCGGTCATTGCGGCCGACGGCGGCCTCGACCGGGCGCGGATGCGCGAGCTCGTGTTCGCGGACCCGGACGCCAAGCGCCGGCTCGAAGCCATCCTGCATCCGCTGATCGGCGTCGAATGCGAACGGCAGGCGGCGACCGCGGCGGCCGGCCAGACGCTCGTCTTCGACGTCCCCCTGCTGGTCGAGTCCAGGCGCTGGCGCGCCATCGTCGATCGGGTGCTGGTGGTGGACGCTTCCGAGGCGGTGCAGCTGCATCGTGTGGTGGCACGTTCCGGCTGGGCGCCGGAAGCGGTCCGCGCCGTGATCGCGCAGCAGGCCGAACGCAGCCTGCGGCGCGCGGCCGCCGATGCGCTGATCTTCAACGAGACCTTGTCGCTGGCGGAACTCTCCCTCGAAGTCCGGAGTCTTTGGGATCGCTGGGCCGTCGCGGACACGCGATAATCTCCGGTCCGCCGGCGCGCGTGCGCCCGACAACAAGAAAGCGGCGTGCGTTTCGACCCCGCGAGACAGCCCTCCCCCAAGATGCTTTTCAATTCGTACGCGTTCATCTTTTTCTTTTTCCCGATCGTGCTGGTCGGGTTCTTCCTGATCGGAAAGCGCAACGCACGGGCCGCCGCCGGATTTCTGGCGCTCGCCTCCCTGTTCTTCTATGGCTGGTGGAGCGTCCAGGCGCTGCCGCTGCTGCTGGGCTCGATCTGCTTCAACTACTGGGCCGGCCTGCGCCTGACCCCCGGCCCCGGACGCACCGACCCCGGCCGCAAGAAGATGCTGGTGTTCGCGCTGGTGGTCAACCTGGGCGTGCTGGCGGTGTTCAAGTACGCGAACTTCTTCGTCGCCAACGTCAACGACGGCCTGCTGGCCGCAGGCTACTCGCCGATCTCGATGCTGCACATCGCGCTGCCGATCGGGATCTCGTTCTATACCTTCACGCAGATCGCCTTCCTGGTCGACTGCTGGCAAGGCAAGGTGCACGAGCGCAGCTTCGTGCATTACGTGCTGTTCGTCACCTACTTTCCCCATCTGATCGCGGGCCCGGTGCTGCACCACGCGCAGATGATGCCGCAGTTCGCCAATCCGGCAACCTACCGGGTCGACTTCGACAAGGTCGCGCTCGGGCTGGCGATCTTCGTCTTCGGGCTGGCCAAGAAACTCCTGATCGGCGACCCGATGGGCGAGTACGCCGACCTGATGTTCAACGGCGTCCACAAGGGCCTGACGCCGACGATGGGCACCGCGTGGGTCGGCGTGCTGGCCTACACGCTGCAGATCTACTTCGACTTCTCGGGCTACTCGGACATGGCCGTGGGCCTGTCGCTGTGCCTCGGCGTGCAGCTGCCGCTCAACTTCAATTCGCCCTACAAGTCGACCAACATCATCGAGTTCTGGCGCCGCTGGCACATCTCGCTGTCGACCTTCCTGCGCGACTACCTCTACGTGCCGCTGGGCGGCAACCGCAAGGGGCCGGCGCGCCGCTACCTGAACCTGTTCCTGACGATGCTGCTGGGCGGCTTGTGGCACGGGGCCGCCTGGACCTTCGTCATCTGGGGCGCACTGCACGGCTTCTTCCTGATGGTGAACCACCTCTGGAACGCCAAGGTGCGCCGCAACGCCAAGCCCGGCAGGCTGGCGGGCCTGCTCGGCTGGCTGCTGACCTTCGTCTGCGTGATGATCGCCTGGGTGGTGTTCCGGTCCGAGAGCATGCACGCCGCGACCACCATCTACCAGGCCATGCTCGGGCTGCACGGCACCTCGGATTCGGTGTTCAGCGAACTCGGCGCCGTGCCCTACCGCAAGAACGACTTCTTCCATACGCTGCTGGTCGGGCTGTTCATCTGCCTGGTCATGCCGCCGACCATCACGCTGCAGCGCTGGGTGCCGCAGCTGCAGGCGCTGGCCGGCCGGCCGCGCCTGGCCTGGGTGTTCACGGCGCTGATGGCCGCCTTCACGGTGTACCTGCTGGGCGTCTGCGTTTCGAAGCTGGGCTCGTACAGCCCCTTCCTCTATTTCCAATTCTGATATGACTCCCGCGAAACTCTGGCTGCGGATCTTCGGGGCCGGCTTCCTCGTCATCATCTCGCTGCTGATCGTGACCTTGAAAACGCCGCCCTTCTATGGCGACATGACCCGCATCGGCCTGCTGTCGGAGACCGCCTTCGGCTGGCGCATCGAACCGCCGCACGTCGACCCGAAGTACCTCAATGCGGTGCCGGTGGCCGAAGCCGACATCGTGGTGATCGGCGACAGCTTCTCGATGTCGAACCGCTGGCAATCGATGCTGACCCGGGCCGGCTACCGGGTCACGACCACCTTCTGGGGCCAGATCAACGAGGAGCTCTGCGGCGACTTCGATGCCTGGCTCGATCGCGCGGGCTTTCGCGGCAAGCTGGTGATCGTCGAGAGCATCGAACGCCTGGTGAACGAACGCATGGTCGCCACCCAGACCTGCAAGACGATGGCCAAGCCCTTTTCGGCCGGCATCAAGCCTTTCTTCGAGTCGCCCTCGTCGGTGCCGGCGCCGGTGCTCAACTGGGACGGCAAGCTGACCTCGGGCGTGCGGATCTATCGCAACACCCGGCGGGCGCGCGAGGCGACCGAGCCGATCCTTTCGAACGACAAGATCCTGGTGCGACCGGTTCCCGAGGGCTGCGCGTTGTTCAGCCACCAGCTCTGCGACAAGGTCCCGTTCTGGCCGGCCGACGACGAGAACGGCGAGCTCACGGTGCAGCACGCGGCCCAGATGAAGGCCTTCGGCGACGCCCATCCGCGGCGCGCCGTGCTGTGGATGATCATCCCCAACAAGACCACCGTGTATGTCAAGCCGGAACATTCGAAAGATTTCGTGACGGCATTCGGTGCCGCCGACATCGGCCCCGACCTGTTCAGCCTCTCGTTCGAGCAGAAAAACAAGGTCCGCGACTATTTTTTCCCGAACGACACACACCTGTCGATGCACGGGCAGCTGGTGGTCGGCCAGCGGATGCTCGAAGCGGTTCGCAAGATCCTGCCCGCCGCCCCCTCGAAGGCCTCTTGAAGCTATCATCTGCAACCGGAAGCCACCACGCGTGATCCTCTACGAGTACCCCTTCAACGAGCGCATCCGGACCTACCTTCGGCTGGAACACCTGTTCCGTCGCCTTGGCGAGCTGGTCCCGGCCGATTCGCCGCTGCTGCATCACTACGCACTCGTCACAATCTTCGAGATCATGGACGTGGCGGCGCGCGCCGACCTCAAGGCCGATGTGCTGCGGGACCTCGACAAGCACAAGAACGTCTTCAACAGCTACCGCGGCAACCCGGCCATCGCCGAATCGGTGCTCGACCAGGTGGTGGGCAAGCTCGAAAGCAATTTCACCACCCTCAACACGGTGCCGGGAAAGGCCGGCCAGGCCCTGACCGAGAACGAGTGGCTGATGAGCATCCGCAGCCGCGCGGGCATTCCGGGCGGCACCTGCGAGTTCGACCTGCCGGCCTACTACGCCTGGCAGAACCGCCGCGCCCACGAGCGCCGCGCCGACCTCGAGCGCTGGTCGTCCACGCTCGCGCCGCTGGCCGAATCGATCTACCTGCTGCTCAAGCTGCTGCGCGATGCCGACGTGCCCTACAAGGTGATCGCGGCCAACGGCCAGTTCCAGCAGACCCTGCCGCAGGGCCGCAGCTTCCAGTTGCTGCGCCTGCGCATCGACCCCAAGCTCGGGCTGATTCCCGAGATTTCCGGCAACCGGCTGATGGTGTCGGTCAGGCTGATGCGGCATGGCACCGATGATCGCCTTCACCAAAGCACGGACGAGGCCCCGTTCGAACTGACCCTTTGCGCCTGAGACATCCGATGAGCGGTGCGACGAATTCCATCGGCGAGCGGATCGTCCGCTGCCCGGCATGCGGACAAGACAGTGTCTACGCGGCCAGCAATCCCTACCGGCCGTTCTGCAGCGCGCGCTGCAAGGGCATCGACCTGGGTGCCTGGGCCAGCGAAGAATTCAGGATGCCGGCCGATGCGCCCCCGGACGACGATCCGTTCGGCGATCCGAAGCGGCAGTAGGCCGCCAGCCTCGGCCCCTGCTAAGCAGCGGGCGGCTCGAAGACCAGCCCGCGCTCCTGGGCCAGCCAGGCCAGCACCGGCAGTGCGCCCGGCAGCACCGGCGTCACGTCGAGCGGCAGTTGCTGCCAGCACATCGCCTGGCCCTCGCGCATCTCGAAATCGCCGCTCCAGCGATGCACCTTGCACCAGTGCAGGCGCACCAGCGCATGCGGGTAGTCGTGCTCGGTGACCTTCCAGACCGCGGCCCCGGCGATCGTGATGCCGAGCTCTTCGTGCAGTTCGCGCCGAAGCGCCTCCTCGACGGTCTCGCCGGCCTCGAGCTTGCCGCCGGGGAATTCCCAGTAGCCGGCATAGGGCTTGCCTTCGGGCCGGGTCGAGAGCAGCAGCGCATCGTCCTCGCGGATCAGGATGCCGACCGCGACCTCGGTGTGCTTGCGCGTCTCGGTCATGCGGCGCCAGCGCGCCCGGCGTAGTCGCGCGCGAACTGGTAGGCCACGCGTCCGCTGCGCGAGCCGCGCTCGAGCGCCCACACCAGCGCCTCGGGCCGCGCCGCTTCGACCGCCTCGGCATCGACGCCGAACGAGGACAGCCATTGCGCGACGATCGCCAGGTATTCGTTCTGGCTGAAGGGATAGAAGCTGACCCAGAGACCGAAGCGCTCCGACAGCGAGATCTTCTCCTCGATCACCTCGCCCGGATGGACTTCGCCATCGTCGGTATGGGTGTAGCTGAGGTTGTCCTTCATGTACTCGGGCAGCAGGTGGCGCCGGTTGCTGGTCGCGTAGATCAGCACATTGGGCGTCGACGCCGCGATCGAGCCGTCGAGGATCGACTTCAGCGCCTTGTAGCCCGGCTCGCCCTCGTCGAAGCTGAGGTCGTCGCTGAAGATGATGAACTTCTCGGGCCGGTTCGCGACCACCTCGATGATGTCGGGCAGGTCGGTCAGCTCGGCCTTGTCGACCTCGATCAGGCGCAGGCCCCGCGGCGCATAGGCCTGCAGGCAGGCCCGGATCAGCGAGGACTTGCCGGTGCCGCGGGCGCCGGTCAGCAGCACGTTGTTGGCCGGCTTGCCTTCGACGAACTGGCGCGTGTTGCGCTCGATCTTGTCCTTCTGGACGTCGATCTCCTTCAGTGCGTCGAGCGACATCGCGGCCACGTGGCGCACCGGCTCGAGCGTGCCATGGCCGGAGCTGCGGCGGCGGTAGCGCCAGGCGATCGAGGCGCTCCAGTCGGCCGGCGCCGCGAGCGGCTGCGGCAGGATCGATTCGATGCGCGCGATGAGGTGCTCGGCCCGCTCGAGCAGGCGTTCGAACTGAGGATTCATGACCGGTAGTCGGCGTTGATCGAGACGTAGTCGTGGCTCAGGTCGCAGGTCCAGACGGTGTCGGCGGCGCTGCCGCGTCCGAGCGCGATGCGCACCGTGATCTCGCTCTGCTTCATGACGCGCTGGCCGTCTTCCTCGCGGTAGGCCGGATTGCGGCCGCCCTTGATCGCCACGTGGACATCGTCCAGGTAGAGGTCGATGCCGGTCTGGTCGAGGTCGGCGATGCCCGCGTAGCCGACCGCCGCGAGGATTCGGCCCAGGTTCGGATCGCTGGCGAAGAACGCGGTCTTGACCAGCGGCGAATGCGCGACCGCATAGGCGACCTGTCGGCACTCGGCCGCATCCTTGCCGCCTTCGACCCGGATGGTGATGAACTTGGTTGCGCCTTCGCCGTCGCGCACGATGGCCTGCGCCAGCTGGCGGGCAACGTTGCGCATCGCTTCGAGCAGCGCGCGACCTTCGGGCGATTCGAGCGAGCCGATCGTGGCATGCGCCGCCTTCTGGGTCGCAATGACCACGAACGAGTCGTTGGTCGAGGTGTCGCCGTCGATCGTCACGCGGTTGAAGGACGCATCGGCCAATGCCTTGGCCAGGGGCTGGATCAGCGCCGGGTCGATCTTCGCGTCGGTGGCCATGAAGCCGAGCATGGTCGCCATGTTCGGCCGGATCATGCCGGCGCCCTTGCTGATGCCGGTGACCGTGACGGTCGCGCCGCCGATCTGCACCTGCTGGCTGAAGGCCTTGGGCACGGTGTCGGTGGTCATGATGCCCTCGGCCGCGCGCGCCCAATGGTCGGGCGCGGCATCGGCGAGCGCGGCGGGCAGGCCGGCTTCGATGCGGTCGATCGGCAGCGGCTCCATGATGACGCCGGTCGAGAACGGCAGGATCTGCTCGGGCGCCAGGTTCAGGTGGCGCGCCAGCGCGATGCAGGTGGCGCGGGTGCGCGCCAGTCCGTCCTCGCCGGTGCCGGCGTTCGCGTTGCCGGTGTTGATCAGCATCGCCCGGATGCCGAAATCCTTAGCCAGGTGCTCGCGGCAGACCTGGACCGGCGCCGCGCAGAAGCGGTTCTGGGTGAACACGCCGCCGACCGCGGCGCCTTCGTCGATCAGGACGACCGTCAGGTCCTTGCGGTTGGCCTTGCGCACGCCCGCTTCGGCCACGCCGATGCGAACGCCGGGCACCGCATGCAGCGCGGCGGGGTCGGGTGCGGAGAGATTCACTGGCATGGAGAAATCCTGTCGATGGATGTCAGGTGAGCTTGCCGTGGCACTGCTTGAATTTCTTGCCACTGCCGCAGGGGCACGGGTCGTTGCGGCCAACGCGCGCGAAGGCCGCGGCACCGGCGGAGAGGCCACCGGCGAGTTGGCGACGCTGGCTTTCCTCGTCGACCCGGACCTCGACCTCGCCGGTCTCGGTCGGCGCGGTATAGGTGATGTTGGCGAGGTTCTCGCCGCGGCTCTCCATCGCCTCGGCCGCCTCTTCGAGCTGTTCGCCCGACTGCACGCGCACCGTCATGAGCTGGCGCGTGACCTCGTTCTTGACCGAATCGAGCAGCTGGCCGAAGAGCTCGAACGCCTCGCGCTTGTATTCCTGCTTGGGCTGCTTCTGCGCATAGCCGCGCAGGTGGATGCCCTGGCGCAGGTAGTCGAGCGACGCCAGGTGCTCGCGCCAGTGGGTGTCGATGCTCTGCAGCAGCACCATGCGCTCGAACTGGGTGAAGTTCTCCTGGCCGATCAGCGCCAGCTTGGCGTTGAAGACCTCGTTGGCGGCGGCTACCACCTTCTCGACCACGTCCTCGTCGCCGATCGCGGTCGCGGCCTCGACCTGCTGGCGCAGCGGGATCTCGAGGCCCCATTCGTCGCTCAGCACCTTCTCGAGGTCGGCCAGCTGCCATTGCTCCTCGACCGATTCCGCCGGCACGTACTGGCGCACCAGGTCGGTGAAGCAGCCTTCGCGCAAAGCCTCGATCTGCGCCGTCAGCTCGGTCGCGTCGAGGATGTCGTTGCGCTGCTGGTAGATCACCTTGCGCTGGTCGTTCGAGACGTCGTCGTACTCCAGCAGCTGCTTGCGGACGTCGAAGTTGCGCGCCTCGACCTTGCGCTGCGCGCTCTCGATGCTGCGGGTCACGATGCCGGCCTCGATCGCCTCGCCGTCGGGCATCTTCAGGCGGTCCATGATCGCCTTCACGCGGTCGCCGGCGAAGATGCGCATCAGCGGGTCGTCAAGGCTCAGGTAGAAGCGCGAGGAACCCGGGTCGCCCTGGCGGCCCGAGCGGCCGCGCAGCTGGTTGTCGATACGACGCGACTCATGGCGCTCGGTGGCGATGATGCGCAGGCCGCCGAGCGACTTCACGAACTCGTGGTCCTTGTCCCACTGGGCGCGCAGGCTGGCGATTTCCGCGGCCTTGGCCGAGTCGTCCCTGGACTCGTCGGCCTCGACCGCCTCGATCAGCTTCTCCACGTTGCCGCCGAGCACGATGTCGGTCCCGCGACCGGCCATGTTGGTGGCGATCGTGATCATCTTGGTGCGGCCCGCCTGGGCCACGATGTCGGCTTCGCGCGCATGCTGCTTGGCGTTCAGCACCTGGTGCGGCAGGCCGGCCTTCTCGAGCAGACCGGCGATGATCTCGGAGTTCTCGATCGACGAGGTGCCGACCAGCACCGGCTGGCCGCGCTCGTGGCATTCGCGGATGTCCTGGATCGCGGCCTCGTATTTCTCGCGCGTGGTCTTGTAGACGCGGTCGAGCTGGTCTTCGCGCCGGCTCTGCCGGTTCGGCGGGATGATCATGGTCTCGAGACCATAGATTTCCTGGAACTCGTAGGCTTCGGTGTCGGCCGTGCCGGTCATGCCGGCCAGCTTGCCGTACAGGCGGAAGTAGTTCTGGAAGGTGATCGAGGCCAGGGTCTGGTTCTCGGCCTGGATCTCGACGCCTTCCTTGGCTTCCACGGCCTGGTGCAGGCCGTCGCTCCAGCGGCGGCCGGTCATCAGGCGGCCAGTGAACTCGTCGACGATCACGACCTCGCCCTGCTGCACCACGTAGTGCTGGTCGCGGTGATAGAGATGCCGGGCCCGCAACGCCGCGTTCAGGTGATGCATCAATGTGATGTTGGCCGGGTCGTAGAGCGAGGCGCCCTCGGGCAGCAGCTTGAACTCGGACAGCACCTGCTCGGCCTTCTCGTGGCCGTCCTCGGTCAGGAACACCTGGTGGGTCTTCTCGTCGACCGTGAAGTCGCCCGGCTTGGTGACGCCCTCGCCGGTGCGGGGGTCGGCCTCGCCCTCCTGCTTGACCAGCAGCGGCACGACCTTGTTGATCGCCAGGTAGAGCTCGGTGTGGTCCTCGGCCTGGCCGCTGATGATCAGCGGCGTGCGGGCCTCGTCGATCAGGATCGAGTCGACCTCGTCGACGATCGCATAGTTCAGCCCGCGCTGGACCCGGTCGCCCGGCTCGTAGACCATGTTGTCGCGCAGGTAGTCGAAGCCGTACTCGTTGTTGGTGCCGTACGTGATGTCGCTGCCGTAGGCCTGCTGCTTCTCCTCGCGCGGCATCTGCGGCAGGTTGATGCCGACCGAGAGCCCGAGGTAGTTGTAGAGCCGGCCCATCCAGCGGGCGTCGCGGTTGGCGAGGTAGTCGTTGACCGTGACCACGTGCACGCCCTTGCCGGTGAGCGCGTTCAGGTACACCGGCAAGGTCGCCGTCAGGGTCTTGCCCTCGCCGGTGCGCATTTCGGAGATCTTGCCGTTGTGCAGCGCCATGCCGCCCAGCAGCTGGACGTCGAAGTGGCGCATCTTCATGATCCGCTTCGAGGCCTCGCGCACCGTGGCGAAGGCCTCGGGCAACAGGTCGTCGAGCGACTCGCCCTTGGCGACGCGGTCCTTGAACTCCTGCGTCTTGGCGCGCAGCGCCGCGTCGTCGAGCTTCTCGAAGGACGGCTCCAGCGCGTTGATGCGTTCGACCGTCTTGCGATACTGCTTCAGGAGCCGGTCATTGCGACTGCCGAAAATTTGAGTCAGGAAGTTGGTGGCCATGAATGGAGATCGATGCACACTCGCCGGATGCGGGCGCCTCGACCGAAATCCCTAAGATAGACAAGAGAACGAACTTGGGCGCGCTTGACCAAAAGGCAAGCGGGCCGGCGCGCAGGATGCCGGCAAACCGCTGATTTTAGCCACCTTGCCTCGACCTTCCGAACCGCCGCCCATTGCCCGCCCACTGCCTTCGAACCGTCCATGTACCGCCGCCTCAACCCCGCCGTCACCCTGCTCGAAGCCGCCGAGGGTTCGCCCACCCTGGCGAGCCTGGCGGCGCGCGCGCGCGACGCCAACGAACGGCTGGCCGCGGTGCAGGACCTGATCCCGACGGAGATGCGCGCCGCGGTCCAGGCCGGGCCGGCCGAAGCCGACGTCTGGTGCATGCTGGTGAACGGCAGCGCCGCGGCCGCCAAGCTGCGTCAGCTGGCGCCGATGCTGCAGGCGCGCCTCAAGTCGCGCGGCTGGGACGTCTCGACGATCCGGATCAAGGTGATGTCGCGGCGCTGAGGCCGGCCGCGCCGGGGCTTCAGAGCTGCGCCAGCGCCAGACCCAGGGTCAGGGCGACCGAGGTCCCGAAGATGGCCAGCCCGACGGCGCGGCGGCGGTGGGTGAGCATCCAGAGGATCACCCCGGAGATCGACAGGAAGATCAGGCTGCCGGCCAAGGTGTCGACCAGCAGGATCCAGCCGACCGACATGCCGGTGCCCTTGTGCATGTTGGTCAGCGTGGCGACGAAACCGTTCTGGGTGGTCGTGACCCCGACCGAGCGGTTGCCGCGCCAGTAGTCGGCCTGGACGATGGCGTCGGGTCCGCCGAAATTGAAGGTCCAGCGCTCGGGCTGCATCAGCGTGTCGGGCTTGCCCTTCTCGCCCCAGGCCACCGGTCGCGCGGGCTCGGTGCGCACCGAGTTCGGAGGCCGGTCCTGGTCCAGGGCCGCCTGCAGCCAGACGGCCATCTCGGCCGCGCTCGCCGGTGGCGGCTCGGGCAGCGCCAGCTGGGCGTTTGCGCGCTGCTGGGCCATCGGCAGCTTGAGTACCGCGCGGTGGTTGAGCCAGATGCCTGCGGTGCCGAAGAGCAGGCCGAGGATCGCGCCCCAGAGGCCGATCCAGCCGTGGGTCTTGCGAATCCATTGCACGGCGGTGGCGCGGCGCTGCAGCGCCTGCACGCGCCCGCCGGCGGCGAGGGCATTCGATGAAGTGTTCATGGGAGCGCCGGACGGATGCGCCAGGAAATTGGTGCCGCTTGTCGGAATCGAACTGACGACCTACCGCTTACAAGGCGGTTGCTCTACCAACTGAGCTAAAGCGGCGGGACCTGGGATTTTAGCGGGCCGGAACGAACCGGGCCGCGCCGTTCATTTGATGCGCTTGAGCGATGGACGCGCCCCGCCGCCGGCCGGCGGCCGTGGCGGGTCTTCCGGGTCCGGCGGCGGCGTGCTGCTGCTGCTGGTGGCGGCCGGCTCCTCGCCCTCCCCGGTCACCAGGTGCACGACCTTGCTGGCGTCGCCTTCGGTGCCGCGCGATGCGTCGCGCAGCGGTGTCCGGGTCGAGGCGGCCGACGGCGTCGCGACGGCCGGTGCGGCAGCCCCATCGGCCGGCGCCGGTGCCGGCGCCGGCGCCGGGAACGCCATGCCCTGCCCGTTTTCTCGGGCATAGATCGCGATCACGCGGCCGACCGGCACGCTGATCTCGCGCGCCGTCCCGGCGAAGCGGGCCTTGAACTCGATGAAGTCGTTGCCGAGCTTGAGCGAGCTGGTCGCGTCGAAGCTGATGTTCAGCACGATCTCGCCGTTCTTGACGTACTCGCGCGGCACCTGCACCGTGTCGTCGACCTGCACCGCGACATACGGCGTGAAGCCATTGTCGGTACACCATTCGTACAACGCCCGGATCAGGTAGGGGCGGGTGGATGACGACTCGAGCGCGTTGATCATGGGCGACGGCGCAAGCGACTCACTTGCGCATGACTTTTTCGGAGGGCGTCAGCGCCTCGATGTAGGCCGGGCGCGAGAAGATGCGCTCGGCGTACTTGAGCAGCGGGGCCGCGTTCTTGCTGAGGTCGATGCCGTAGTAGTCGAGGCGCCACAGCAGCGGCGCGATCGCGACGTCGAGCATCGAGAAGTTGTCGCCCAGCATGTACTTGTTCTTGAGGAACACCGGCGCCAGCTGCGTGAGGCGGTCGCGGATGTGCGAACGCGCCTTCTCGAGGGCCTTCTCGTTGCCCTTGGTGGTGCGGTTCTCGAGGGTGGACACGTGAACGAACAGTTCCTTCTCGAAGTTGAGCAGGAACAGGCGCACGCGGGCGCGGTCGACCGGGTCGCCGGGCATCAGCTGCGGATGCGGGAAGCGCTCGTCGATGTACTCGTTGATGATGTTCGACTCGTACAGGATCAGGTCGCGCTCGACCAGGATCGGCACCTGCCCGTACGGGTTCATCACGTTGATGTCCTCGGGCTTGTTGTAGAGATCGACGTCGCGAATCTCGAAATCCATGCCCTTCTCGAACAGCACGAAGCGGCAGCGATGGGAAAACGGGCAGGTCGTTCCAGAATACAGGACCATCATGGCGAAAGACTCCTAAAAATCAAAAAGAGTGGGTCGCGTTCGCAACCCACTCTGCGGGACCCGGCGCACGAGGCGCCGGATCGGCGTGGCATTACTTGACGTCTTTCCAGTACGAGGCATTGAGGCGCCACGTGAAGACGATCGCCATGACCAGGAACAGCAGCACCCAGACGCCGACGCGAATGCGGGTGTTCTGAGCCGGCTCGGCCATCCATTGCAGGAAGCTCACGAGATCGCCCATGTTCTGGTCGAACTGGATCGGCGTCATGGTGCCAGGGCTCACTTGCTCCCAGCCCTTGAACACTTCGGTTTCATGGCCGTGGGCTTCGACCTTGTCGAAGACCGGACGGCGCTCGCCCTGCAGTTCCCACATGACATGCGGCATCGCCACGGCCGGGAACGCGAGGTTGTTCCAGCCCGTGGCCTTGGTGTCGTCACGGTAGAAGGTGCGCAGGTAGGTGTAGAGGTAGTCGGCACCCGTGCCGCCGTGGCCGGCACGCGAACGCGCCACCAGGGTCAGGTCGGGCGGCACCGTGCCGAACCATTCCTTGGCCTGGCGCGGGTCCATGTTGACCCGCATGGTCTCGCCGATCTTGTCGGTCGTGAACAGCAGGTTGTCCTTGATCTGCTGCTCGGTGATGCCGAGGTCGGTCAGGCGGTTGAAGCGCATGTACGCCGCCGAGTGGCAGCTCAGGCAGTAGTTGACGAACAGCTTGGCGCCATTCTGCAGCGCGGCCAGGTCGGTGGTGCGATTCGGCGCCTTGTCCCAGGCGAGGCCGCCTTCGGCAGCGTGTGCACCGGTGACGATGCCGAGCGCCGCGATCAACGTGAGGATCAGTTTCTTCATTCTTGTCGTCTCCCGGTCAGTGAGCGTTGAAAACCACGCGCTCGGGGACCGGCTTGAATTCGCCGAGGCGGCTCCACCACGGCATCAGCAGGAAGAAACCGAAATAGAAGAGCGTTCCGATCTGCGAGATGCGTTCGCCGACCGGCGACGGCGGCTGCACGCCGAGGTAGGCCAGCACCACGAAATTGATGACGAACACGCCGTAGACATACTTGTGCCAGCTCGGGCGATAGCGGATCGACTTGACCGGGCTGTGATCCAGCCAGGGCAGGAAGAACAGGATGACGACAGCGCCGCCCATCACCAGCACGCCCCAGAACTTGGCGTCGATCGACAGCATCATCGCAACCACGCCGACCGCGACGATCACGATGCCGGCCTTGATGAAGGACGGGAAGCGGGCCTTCCAGACGCCGTAGGCGGCGGCACCGACCACGCAGGCGATCAGCGCATACATCATCTCGCTGGTGATGGCACGCAGCATCGAATAGAAGGGCGTGAAGTACCAGACCGGCGCGATGTGGTTGGGCGTCTTGAGCGAGTCGGCCGGGATGAAGTTGTTGTATTCGAGGAAGTAGCCGCCGGCCTCGGGCGCGAAGAAGATCACGGCCGAGAAGATCGTCAGGAACACCACCACGCCGAAGATGTCGTGCACCGTGTAGTACGGGTGCGACGGGATGCCGTCGACCGGATGGCCGTCGGCACCGCGGTTGGCCTTGATCTCGATGCCGTCGGGGTTGTTCGAACCCACTTCGTGCAGCGCGATCAGGTGGGCGACCACCAGGCCGAGCAGCACCAGCGGCACCGCGATCACGTGGAAACTGAAGAAGCGGTTGAGGGTGGCGTCGCTCACCACGTAGTCGCCGCGGATCAGCAGGGCGAGGTCAGGGCCGACGAAGGGGATCGCGGCGAACAGGTTGACGATCACCTGGGCGCCCCAATAGCTCATCTGGCCCCAGGGCAGCAGGTAGCCCATGAAGGCCTCGGCCATCAGGCACAGGAAGATCGCGCAGCCGAAGATCCAGATCAGCTCGCGCGGCTTGCGGTAGCTGCCGTACATCAGGCCGCGGAACATGTGGAGGTAGACCACGATGAAGAAGGCCGAGGCCCCCGTGGAATGCATGTAGCGGATCAACCAACCCCAGGGCACGTCGCGCATGATGTACTCGACCGAGCCGAACGCCAGCGCGGCGTCGGGCTTGTAGTGCATCACCAGGAAGATGCCGGTCACGATCTGGATCACGAGGACCAGCATCGCGAGCGAGCCGAAGATGTACCAGAAGTTGAAGTTCTTCGGCGCGTAGTACTTGCCCCACTGGTCGTTCCAGAGCTTGGTCAGCGGGAATCGGTTGTCGACCCAGTTGAGCAGCTTCTCGTTGGCTGGCGCGTTGGGGGAAATTTCGTGGAATTCAGCCATGTTCTTGTTCTCCTCAGGCCTTCTTGTCGTCGCCGATCAGGAGGCGCGTGTCGGAGAGGTACATGTGCGGCGGCACCGGCAGGTTGTCGGGTGCGGGCTTGTTCTTGAAGACGCGGCCGGCCAGGTCGAAGGTCGAGCCATGGCAGGGGCACAGGAAGCCGCCCTCCCAGTTGTCGGGCAGCGAAGCCTGCGGGCCCGGCTGGAAGCGGTCGGTGGGCGAGCAGCCCAGGTGCGTGCAGATGCCGACGACCACCAGGATCTCGGGCTTGATCGAGCGATGCTCGTTGCGCGCGTACTGCGGCGTGAACTCGTCGGGGTTGCGCTTCGATTGCGGATCGGCGAGCAGCGGATCGAGCTTGGGCAGCTCGGCGACCTGCTGGGGCGAACGCTTCAGGATCCAGACCGGCTTGCCCCGCCATTCGACGGTCATCTTCTCGCCGACCTGCAGCGCGCCGATGTCGGCTTCGACCGGGGCGCCTGCGGCCTTGGCCTTTTCAGACGGCTGGAACGAACTCACGAAAGGCACTGCGACGGCCACGCCACCCACTGCGCCGGCGCAGCCTGAGGCAATCAACCATGTCCGCTTGCTGGTGTCGATCCGGGGTCGGCCGGCGGTACTCGCGCTGCTGTCACTCATGGAGATCCTCAATCTTCTTCGGGGGGACTTGGGTCAACCAAGGATTGTAGCGGAGCGTAAAAGGCGAATTCAACGGCGCGCAGTGCCCGCCGCACGCGCCTGTGACCGGACGCAGACACCGCCCCCACCCCTATACTGGCCGGCGTTCAAAACCAACAGCAGACGAGGTGCACGACATGAGCTTTCTGAAAGAGTTCCGCGAATTTGCCGTCAAGGGCAACGTGATCGACCTGGCAGTTGGCGTGATCATCGGTGCGGCCTTCGGCAAGATCGTCGACTCGCTGGTGAGCGACATCATCATGCCGCTGGTCGGACTCATCTTCGGCAAGCTCGATTTCTCGAACCTCTACATCGTGCTGGGCCCGAGGCCGAGCGGCGTGGCCGACACGCTGGTCGAACTCAAGAAGGCCGGCGCACCGGTGCTGGCCTACGGCAACTTCATCACCGTGGCGGTGAACTTCGTGATCCTGGCCTTCATCATCTTTCTGATGGTCAAGCAGATCAACCGGCTGCGCAGCCTGACCGAAGCCCCGCCACCGCCGGCGCCACCGGCCACACCCGAAGACGTGATGCTGCTGCGCGAGATCCGGGACAGCCTCAAGCGTTAACTCCCTCCACCAACGACCGCGCCATCCGCACAGCCTCGATCAAGCTGGAAGCATCCGCCCGTCCAGTCCCCGCGATATCGAACGCCGTCCCATGGTCGGGACTGGTCCGCACCAGCGGCAGCCCCAGCGTCACGTTCACGCCTTTCTCGACGCCCAGGTACTTGACCGGGATCAGGCCCTGGTCGTGGTACATCGCGATCACGACATCGAACTCGCCAGGGCCGTCGACCTTGGCACGGGCGCGCATGAAGACGGTGTCGGGCGCGTGAGGTCCGTCGGCATCGATCCCTTCGGCGCGCGCGGCCGCGATCGCCGGGGCGATGATGTCGCGCTCCTCGGAGCCGAACAGGCCGCCCTCCCCCGCATGCGGATTGAGCCCCGCGACGCCGATCTTCGGCGTCCGCCCGAGCACCGCGCCGAGGGCCCGGTGCGCGATCCGCAGCGTCTGCAGCACGCCGTCGACGGTCACGGCCTCGATCGCCTGGCGCAGCGACATGTGGATGCTGACGAGCACGGTGCGCAGTTCGTCGTTGGCCAGCATCATGCGCACCGGCACCTCCGACAGCGGCCGGCCCAAATGGGCCGCGGCCTCGGCCTGCAGCAGTTCGGTGTGGCCCGGATACGGAAAGCCCGCCGCGGCAAGTGCCTCCTTGTGCAAGGGGGCCGTGACGATCGCGGCGATCTCTGCGCGCAGCGCCGCGCGCGCGGCCCAGACCACGCAATCGCCGGCGATGCGGCCGGCCTCGGCGCTGACCTGGCCATGGACGATTGGCGCGCCCGTCGGCGCGACCACCTGCAGCACCGGGATGCAGCCGGCCGGCACATCGCGGACCTCGCCGGGCGTCTCGAGCAGCGCGACCGGCAAGGCCGGCCCGCCGGTGGCGGCGATCGCCTGCGCGGCCCGGCGCACGGTCGCCACATCGCCGGCCACGAAGCATCCTCGCAAGTCGGTCGCGGCGTCGCGGAAGGCCTTGGCGATGATCTCGGGGCCGATGCCGGCCGGGTCGCCGAGCGTGATGGCGATGGGGAGGGAAGCGTCGTTGTTGCTCACGCCGGATTGTCGATGTCGATGAATTCGTGGGCCAGGCCCAACTGGGCGGCGACATGCGCCGCAACGGCCGGCGCCCCGTAGCGTTCGGTGGCATGGTGGCCGCAGGCCAGGAAGGCGACACCCATCTCGCGGGCGTAGTGGGCCTGGGGCTCGGAGATCTCGCCCGTGATGAAGGCATCGGCACCGGCGGCGATCGCGGCCTCGAAGTAGCTCTGCGCCCCGCCCGTGCACCAGGCGACGTTGCGGATCGGACGCGGCGGGCCTTCCACCAGCGTCACGGCCTTGCCGAGCGCCTTCTCGACGTGGGTGGCCAGCGCCTTCGCGTTCGTGAAGCCTTCGCCGTTGTCGCGCGCGCCGAGGAAGCCGAGCTCCTGCTCGCCGAATCGGCCGGCCGAGCCCGGGTGCGCGACCAGGCCGAGCCGCAGCCCGAGTTGCGCGTTGTTGCCGAGTTCCGGATGGGCATCCAGCGGCAGGTGGTAGGCGAACAGATTGACGTCGTCGCCGAGCAGCAGGCCCAGGCGCTGTCGCATCCAGCCCGTGACACGCCCGTCCTGGCCGCGCCAGAACAGGCCGTGGTGGACGAAGATCGCGTCGGCTTCGGCGTGGATCGCGGCTTCGATCAGGGCCCGGCTCGCGGTCACGCCGGAGACGATCTTGCGCACCGTGGTGCGGCCCTCGACCTGCAGGCCGTTGGGCCCGTAGTCCTTGAAGCGCGCGGGCGCCAGCAGCAGGTCGAACGCGTGCAGGAGTTCGTGGCGGGTCGTGCTCATCGCGCCATTGTGGCCCCGGCCGGCGCCGCCCGCATCGCATGGCCGCGCGCCGCCAGGGGCATCAGGCCCAGCACGAAGCCCAGCGCCGCGAGCGCGGCCACGTAGTGCGCCGGCGCCATCGGGTCGCGCTGCAGCCACAAGGTCAGGATCACCGGCGTGAGGCCGCCGAAGATCGCGTAGGACATGTTGTAGGCGAACGAAAGACCCGTGAAGCGCACCGGCGCCGGGAACGCCCGCACGCCGGCGATCGGCACCGTGGCGATGCTGCCGACGAACAGGCCCACCAGCCCGTAGTGCCAGACCAGCGAAGCCGGCGTCCCCGGCAGCCCGGTATAGAACAGGTAGCTGGTGACCAGCAGGCCGGCCCAGCCGATCAGCATCACGGGCCGCGTGCCGATCCGGTCGCAGGCCCAGCCGACCGCCACGCAGCCCAGGGTCAGCGTGAGCGTCGCGACCGCGTTGGCGGCCAGCGCGAGCGCGGGCTGCACGTGGTGGACCTTCTGCAGGTAGGCCGGCGTGTAGAGCACCACCACGACGATCGCGGCCGACAGCACCCAGGTCAGCAGCGCGACGTACAGGCTGGCCGCGCGGTGCTCGCGCAGGATGGTCTTGAGGGGCAGCTCGCGCGCCGCGCTGCGGCGCCCGGCGAGCTCCTGGAACACCGGCGTTTCGTGAAGAAAGCGGCGCAGGTAGACCGACACCAGCCCGAACACGCCACCCAGCACGAACGGAATGCGCCAGGCGAAGGCGCCCACTTCGGCCGGCGTGTAGCGGGCATTGGTCGCCACCGCGACCAGCGAGCCCAGCAGGATGCCGCCGGTGATGCCCGAGGTCAGCGTGCCGATGCCGAAGCCGTAGCGGCGCGCCGGCACATGCTCGGCCACGAACACCCATGCGCCCGGCATCTCGCCGCCGATCGCCGCCCCCTGCAGCACCCGCATGGCGAGCAGCAGCAGCGGCGCCGCCACGCCGATCGAGGCATAGGTCGGCAGCAGCCCGATCACCAGCGTCGGCGCGGCCATCAGGAAGATCGACAGCGTGAACATCCGCTTGCGGCCGAGCAGGTCGCCGAAATGGGCGATCACGATGCCGCCCAGGGGACGTGCCAGGTAGCCGGCGGCGAAGATCCCGAAGGTCTGCAGCTGGCGCAGCCAGTCCGGCATGTCGACCGGGAAGAACAGGCCGCCCAGCACGGTGGCAAAGAAGACGTAGATGACGAAGTCGTAGAACTCGAGCGTGCCGCCGAGGGCGGACAGGGCGAGCGTCTGGTAGTCGCGGGCGCCGAGCGGGCGGGCGCGGCTTGCAGGCGCGGCGGCGCCATCGGCAAGGAGTTGAGCGGTCATGGGCGGGCGAAAGGCGATTGGCGGTCAAGGCGCCCCGGAAGGAGCGCACGCTTCTTGCCAAGGCGAATCGCGGCGGGGTCTCGCGCGCGTCACGCCGGATCGGTCCCGATAGGGTGTCCGGCTGCAAGTTCGTCCATTTTAAGGGTTTTCCCTTATTCTTGCCGACGCTGCCGCGCTCGCCGGCGGGGATCGACCGAAGCGCAGAACCCTTTGGGGGACAATTGGCGCTTTGCTTCCCGCTTTTTCATGAAACGCACCTGGCTGCTGTTTGCCCAAGCCGTGACCGTCCTGCTGGCGGCCTATTTCGTCGTCGCGACGCTCAAGCCCGAATGGCTGAACCGGCGCACCGGCCCGCTCAACGGCCTGGTCTCGGTGGTCGAAGCCCCTGCCGCGCCGGCCGGCAGCATCGCCGCCGGCAGCCTGAGCGCCGCGGCCAAGAAGGCGTCGCCGGCCGTGGTCAGCATCAACACCAGCAAGGCGGCCCAGCGCTCACCGCGCAGCAACGACCCCTGGTTCCGCTTCTTCTTCGGCGACCAGGGCGATCAGCCGCAGATCGGCCTCGGCAGCGGCGTGATCGTCAGCGCCGACGGCTACATCCTGACCAACAACCACGTGGTCGAGGGCGCGGACGAAATCGACGTCACGCTCAACGACAGCCGGCACGCGCGCGGCAAGGTGATCGGCACCGACCCCGACACCGACCTGGCGGTGCTCAAGATCGAGCTCGACAAGCTGCCCGTGATCGTGCTGGGCAACTCCGACGCGCTGCAGGTCGGCGACCAGGTGCTGGCCATCGGCAACCCCTTCGGCGTCGGCCAGACCGTGACCAGCGGCATCGTCTCGGCGCTCGGGCGCAACCAACTCGGCATCAACACCTTCGAGAATTTCATCCAGACCGATGCCGCCATCAACCCGGGCAATTCGGGCGGCGCGCTGATCGACGTCAACGGCAACCTCGAAGGCATCAACACGGCGATCTACTCCCGCTCGGGCGGCAGCATGGGCATCGGCTTCGCGATCCCGGTCTCGACCGCCAAGCAGGTGCTGGAGGACATCGTCAAGGCCGGCAAGGTCACGCGCGGCTGGATCGGCGTCGAGCCCAACGACCTTTCGCCCGAACTGGCCGAGACTTTCGGCGTCAAGGCCAGCAGCGGCGTTATCATCACCGGCGTGCTGCAGAACGGCCCGGCCGCCAAGGCGGGGGTGCGTCCCGGCGACGTGATCACGGGCGTGGCCGAGAAGAGCGTGGGCAACACGCAGGAGCTGCTGAGCGCCGTCGCCGGGCTCAAGCCGGGAACGGCGACGCGCTTCGCGCTTCAGCGGGGCAGCGACAAGCTGGAACTGGACGTGACGCCGGGCCTGCGCCCCAAGTCGCCGGTGCGCCGGGTGCCGAGCAGCGACGCCGAATAAGCCGGCTGCCGTTCAGGACTGTGCCGAATCGGCGCTTTCCTCTGCCGGCTTGCTGAACTTGGTGAAGTAGCGGGCGCCGACGATGCCGACCTCGTACAGCAGGCACATCGGAATCGCCAGTGCGAGCTGCGAGACGACGTCGGGCGGCGTCAGCACCGCGGCGACCACGAAGGCCAGCACGATGAAGTAGCCGCGGAACGAACGCAGCTTCTCGATCGTGACGAGCTCGAAGCGGACCAGCAGCATCACCACGATCGGTACCTGGAAAGCGACCCCGAAGGCGATGTAGAGCGACAGGATCGCCTCCACGTAGGACGAGATGTCGGGCGTCGCGTTGACCGAGGGCGGCGTGAACTTCTGGATGAAGCCGAACATCTTGTCCAGCACGAAGAACTGGACAAAGGCGATGCCGCCATAGGCCAGCAGGCTGCCGAAGAAGATCAGCGGCAGCGCGAACTTCTTCTCGTGGCTGTAGAGGCCGGGCGCCACGAACATCCAGGCCTGGTACATGAGCCAGGGCAGCGCCAGCAGCACGGCCGTCATCGCCAGCACCTTGAGCGGCACGAAGAACGGCGAGAAGACGCCGATCGCGATCAGCTTGGCATCCGGCGGCATGTGGGCGCGGATCGGCACCGCGATCATGTCGATCAGCCCGGCCGGCCCGGGCCAGATGGCCAGCAGCACACCGGCCACGACCAGGCCGTAGACGCAATAGAGCAGGCGATCCCGCAGCTCCATCAGGTGCTGGACGAAGGGCTGCTCGGTGCCGGCCAGTTCGTCTTCTTTGTTCTTGTCTGTGGAATCGGCCATGTGGGGACGCTGCGTTCAGAAATCGGCGCGCGCTGTGCGCCGCCCTTCGCTTGCTTGCGCCTAATTGATTTTGTGAGGGCGGTAGCGGGCGACGCGCGCCGCGCCCGAGAGCGCCTTGGTGCGCACGCCGTTGCGCGCCTTGTACCACTGCGGCGTGGCGCCCTGCTTCAGGCGCCAGTTCTTGCGTGGGTGCTTGTACTCGGGATAGGCGGGCGCGGTGTCCGACAGCGCGGACAAGGTCTGGCCGCTTTCCGAGAACTGCTTCTCGAAGTCGCTGGCGCCGGACTGGATGCTCTGCTCGACGTCGCGCGCAGCCTCCTGCACGGTGTCTTTCATCTTTCGCAGTTCGTCGAGGTCCATCGACCGATTGACCTCGGCCTTGACGTCGTTGACGTAGCGCTGCGCCTTGCCGAGCAGGGTGCCGACGGTGCGCGCCACGCGCGGCAGCTTCTCCGGCCCGATGACGATCAGCGCCACGGCGCCGATCAGGGCCAGTTTCGAGATGCCGAGATCGATCACGGAACGGTCTGGCTCAGGACTTCTGACGTGCTTCGACGTCGATCGTGGTCTTGTCGGCGGTGCTGTTGCCGCTCACCTGGGCGTTCGGGCCGGCGGCGGTCGGGGCATCGGTGCTCGCGCCGTCCTTCATGCCGTCCTTGAAGCCCTTCACGGCGCCACCGAGGTCGGACCCCATGTTGCGCAGCTTCTTGGTGCCGAAGATCATCACGACGACGAGCAGCACGATCAGCCAGTGCCAGATGGAAAGTGAACCCATGGATTACTCCTGAAGAATGTGTCGCATTTTAGTCGGCGCCGAATGACCGGCCGAAAGGATGGCTTTCAGCCCCGCAGCCAGGGCCGCGGACCACCCATGACGTGCACATGGAGATGGTGCACCTCCTGCCCGCCCTCGGCGCCGGTATTGACCACGATGCGGAACCCGCCGTCGGGATACGGCCGGCAGCCCTGCTCGATCGCCAGCTTGGGCGCCAGGGTCATGATCCGGCCCAGCAGCCCCGCGTCGTCGGCCGTGACCTGGGCCATCGACGGGATGTGGCGCTTCGGGACGATCATGAAATGTATCGGCGCCCAGGGCGCGATGTCGTGGAAGACGAACAGTTCGTCGTCCTCGTAGACCTTGCGCGAGGGAATCTTGCCCTCGATGATTTTGCAGAAGATGCAGTTCGGGTCAGATGACATTGCTGGTATCCATGGGACGGCCCGCGTTCATGCGCACCATCCCCTTGACGATGCGATAGAGGAACCAAAGCGAAATCAGTGCCCAGGCGATCCAGCCCGGCACCAGGAAAAGCAGCCACAGCCACGAGGTCAGGACGTACAGGACGCCGGCCCACAGCACCGAGCGGATGCGCCAGCTGAAGTGCGACGCCTGCCAGGTGCCGGCGGCATCGTCGCGCTTGACGAGGTCGATCACCAGCGCGATCACCAGCAGCCCGATCGAGGCCTGGGCGCCGGGCAGCACGGCGCCGATCGCCACCACCAGGTGCAGGATGTAGCTGACCCAGCCCCAGGTCTTGAGCGAGTCGTCGGGCTCGACGGTCACGATGTCGTTGGGCATGGCGTGCGCTCCTTTCAGTCGTTGGAAGCTTCGCGATCCTGCGCCTTGCGCAGGGCCTTTTCCTCGATGCCGCTGGTGCCCTCGCGGCGCTCCAGTTCGGCGACCACGTCGGCCGGCGAGAAGCCGTAGTGCGCCAGCGCCACCATGCTGTGGAACCACAGGTCGGCGACTTCGTTCACCAGTTTGGCGCGGTCGCCGCCGTGGTCGGCATCCTTGGCGGCCATCACGACTTCGGTCGCCTCCTCGCCGATCTTCTTCAGGAAGGCGTCGGGACCGCGGTGCAGCAGGCGGGCCACATAGCTCTTGTCGGGGTCGCCGCCGCGCGACGGCAGGCGGCTTTCGATCACGGCGGCCAGGCGCGCCAGGGCGTCTTCGGCGTTGCGGGGTTCGGTGCTCATCTTGGGGACGATGTGTAGATCGAGGCCGGGTCTTTCAAGACCGGCTCGGTCGCGATCCACTGGCCGTTCTGGTACTTGCTGAAGAAGCAGCTGTGGCGGCCGGTGTGGCAGGCAATGCCGGGCTCGTGGCCCTGCTGCGTGACCTTGAGCAGCACCACGTCGTTGTCGCAGTCGATCCGGATCTCGTGCACGGTCTGGACGTGGCCCGACTCTTCACCCTTGAACCAGAGCTTCTGGCGGGAGCGGCTGAAGTACACGGCGCGGCCGAGTTCCGCCGTCCGGGCCAGCGCCTCGCGGTCCATCCAGGCGAACATCAGCACGTCGTTGCTGCCCTGTTCCTGCGCGATCACCGGCACCAGGCCGTTCGCGTCCCATTTCACTTCGTCGAGCCAGTTCATAGCGGGCTATTGTCGGTCACAGACGCACCGGGATGCCGCGCGCCGCCATCCGGGCCTTGGCCTCGCCGACCGTGAACTCCCCATAGTGGAAGATGCTCGCCGCCAGCACGGCGTCGGCGCCGCCGGTCTGGATGCCGTCGGCCAGGTGCTCCAGGCTGCCGACACCGCCGGAGGCGATCACCGGCACGCTGACGGCATCGCTCACGGCCCGCGTCAGTTCGAGGTCGAAACCGCTCTTCGTGCCGTCGCGGTCCATGCTGGTCAGGAGGATCTCGCCGGCGCCGCGGCGCGCCATCTCGACCGCCCACTGCACGGCGTCGAGGCCGGTGTTCTTGCGCCCGCCATGGCTGTAGACGTCCCAGCCCGGGCCGCGCCGGGCGGCATCCTCGGGCGAGCGCCGCTTGGCGTCGATCGCCACCACGATGCACTGGGCGCCGTATTTCTGCGAGGCGTCCTCGATGACCTGCGGATCGGCGATCGCGGCCGAATTGAAGCTGGTCTTGTCGGCCCCGGCATTGAGCAGCCGGCGCACGTCGGCCACGGTGCGCACGCCGCCGCCAACGGTCAGCGGGATGAAGACCTGGGAGGCCACCGCCTCGATGATCGGCAGGATCAGGTCGCGGCCGTCGCTGGTGGCGGTGATGTCGAGGAAGGTGAGCTCGTCGGCGCCCTGCGCGTTGTAGCGGGCCGCGATCTCGACCGGGTCTCCGGCGTCGCGCAGTTCGACGAAATTGACGCCCTTGACGACGCGGCCGCCGGTGACGTCGAGACAGGGAATGATGCGTTTGGCAAGCATGGTGTGGTTCGGGCAAAAAGAGGTTCAGGCGACCCTGAGCTGTTGCCAGCCCTGCCACTGCGCGCCGGGCGCCAGCAGCACGGGTTCGTCGATGCGGGCGGCCTCGACGCAGAGCATGTGGCGCCAGCCATCGTCGGGCAGGTCGTCGAGCTTGGCGGCGAGCAGCGGGCCCGGGTTCCAGACCACGGTCTCGGTGCAACTCGCGCTTTGCGAGATCTCGAGTGTGCCCGAAGGCTGGACCAGCCGCAGCGGCCGGGCGGGCGCGGCGTAGACGCTGTCGAATTCGCTGCCGAAGGCCAGCGCCGGCGCCATCTCGACATGGCGGTCGTCGCGCACCGCATCCCAGCGGTTGGCGCCCTGCAGGCCCTCGAGCCGGGCCTCGGTGGCCTCGTCGACCCGCAGGTAGCTGTGAAGCGCCGCCGCGAAGGACCAGGGTTCGCCGCCCATGTTGTCGATGGCCAGGGCGACGCGCAGCGAACGCGCGGCCAGGGTGACGGTCAGCCGGGCCCGGAACGCGTGCGGCCAGAGCGCCCGCGTGGCGGCGCCGTCGCGCAAGACCAGCACGGCGGTGTCGCGTCGGTCGTCGGCCTGCGGCTCGGCCGTCCACGGCAGGGTGCGGGCAAAGCCGTGCTTGGGCAGTGGGCCGCGCAGGTTGAACTGCGGCCAGCAGACCGGGATGCCGCCGCGGATCGGGCTCTGGCCGTCGAAGCGGGCGTCGGGGCTCAGGTAGAGCCGCTCGACGCCATCGGCCGTGGTCCACGACAACACATGAGCGCCGTGCAGCGCTACAGTGCAACTGTCGCCGCCGGGCAGCGCCAGCCGCACGGCCGGCTGGCCACGAAAGACGAGGGCTTGGAGGGTCATGGCCCGATTCTAGGTTTGGCCGGCGGTTGCGGTTGGGCACCGGCGACACGGATCCCGCTTCAAAACAACTCGCAACGAGGAGCGCCTCCATGAGAAGGAAACTGCCGCCGGCCGCCTGGATCCTGATCGCGATGCTGATCGGGATCGCCATCGGCTACATGGTCTTCGTCAACTTCCCGAACAAGAGAACCGCCGGCGAGATCGCCGGCTACATCTCGATCATGTCGGACGTGTTCCTGCGCCTGATCAAGATGCTGATCGGGCCGCTGGTGTTCTCCACCCTGGTCGTCGGCATTGCCCACATGGGCGACGCGGCCGCCGTCGGACGGGTGTTCGGCAAGGCGCTGGGCTGGTTCATCACCGCCTCGCTGGTCTCGTTGCTGCTCGGTCTCATGATGGCCAACCTGCTGCAGCCGGGCCACGACCTCGGGCTGCCGCTGCCCGAGATCGGGTCGTCCGCCAACCTCGCCACCTCCAAGTTCACGCTCAAGGATTTCGTCAGCCACGTGGTGCCGAAGTCCTTCGTCGAGGCCATGGCCAACAACGAGATCCTGCAGATCGTGGTGTTCTCGATGTTCTTCGGCGTCGCGCTGGCCTCGCTCGGCGAGAAGGCCCGCACGCTGGTCAACGCGATCGAGGAGCTGTCCCACGCCATGCTCAAGATCACCGGCTACGTGATGAAGCTGGCGCCGCTGGCGGTGCTGGCTGCCATGGCGGCCACGGTGGCGGTCAACGGCCTGGGCATCCTGCTCAAGTTCGCGGTCTTCATGGGCGGCTTCTACCTGAGCCTGTTCATCCTGTGGGCACTGCTGGCCCTGGCCGGGTTCTTCTTCCTCGGGCCGCGCATCGTGACGCTGCTGAAGCTGATCCGGGAGCCGTTCCTGCTCTCGTTCGCCACCGCCAGCTCGGAAGCGGCCTACCCCAAGATCCTGATCGCACTCGACCGCTTCGGCGTCAAGCGCAAGATCTCCAGCTTCGTGATGCCGATGGGCTATTCGTTCAATCTCGACGGCTCGATGATGTACTGCACCTTCGCGGTGCTGTTCATCGCCCAGGCCTACGACATCCCGCTGTCGCTCGGCACCCAGCTCACGATGCTGCTGATCCTGATGCTGACCTCGAAGGGCATGGCCGGCGTGCCGCGCGCCTCGCTGGTCGTGATCGCCGCGACCCTGAACCAGTTCAACATCCCCGAAGCCGGGCTGCTGCTGATCCTCGGCGTCGACACCTTCCTGGACATGGGCCGGTCGGCCACCAACGCGGTGGGCAACTCGATCGCCACGGCGGTGGTCGCCAAATGGGAGGGCGAACTGCTCTCCGAAAGCGACGCCGCGGCCAATGCGCGGGCGATGGACATCGAAAGCGCCGCCACCCTCGCCCATCCGGTGCATGCCTGAGGCCCCGAAATGAGCGCCGTACGGACCCTGGCGACCACCGCCGCGCTGCTGGGAGCACTGCTGGGCCTGGCGCCAGCCGCGTTCGCCCAGTCCGATCCGACGCCGGTGACGCCCGCCGCGCTCAGCGGCACGCTGGCCAAGGTACGGACGGCGGGGGCGGTCGTGATCGGCTACCGCGAATCCTCGGTGCCGTTTTCCTTCCTGTCGCCGCGCAAGGAGCCGATCGGCTACTCGATCGAGCTGTGCAAGGCGGTGGTCGAGGCGATGGGCGATGCGGTGCACAAGACGCTGGAGATCCGGTGGCTGCCGGTGACCGCCGAGACCCGCATCGATGCCGTGGCGAGCGGCCAGGTCGACCTCGAATGCGGCTCGACCACCAGCAACCTGGAGCGGCAGAAGCGGGTCGCCTTCTCGCCGACGATGTTCGTCTCGGGCACCCGGCTGCTGGTCAGGAAAGGCTCGCCGATCCAGTCCTTCCGCGACCTCGCCGGCAAGCCGGTGGCCGTGACCGCCGGGACCACCAACGAGAAGACGATGCGCGATCTGTCGGCGCGCTTCAAGCTGGGCCTGGAGCTGGTCGTTTCGCGCGACCACGCCGAATCGTTCGCGCTCGTGAAGTCCGGCAAGGCGGAGGCCTTCGCGACCGACGAGGTGCTGCTGTATGGCCTGATCGCCCAGGACAGGGGCAGCGCGCAGGGCCCGACCGACTACCAGGTGGTCGGCGACTTCCTGTCCTACGACCCCTACGGCGTGATGTACCGCAAGGGCGATCCGGAGATGGCGAAGGTGGTCAACGACACCTTCCAGATGCTGGCCGAGGACGGGGAGATCGAGCGCCAATACAAGCGCTGGTTCCTGCGCAAGCTGCCCGGCGGCACCAGCCTCGACCTGCCGATGAGCCCGCAGCTGGAAACGATCATCCAGGCGATGGCCATCAAGGCCGAGTAGTCGGCCCGGACCTGAACCCTAGACCGCGAGCTCGTCGGCCCGGGCCTGGGCGGCGGCGAAGTCCAGGTCGCCCGAATAGATGGCGCGGCCGCAGATGACGCCTTCGATGCCGTCCGCCTCGACCGCGCACAGCTTGTCGATGTCGGCCATGTTCGAGAGCCCGCCCGAGGCGATCACGGGGATCGTCAGCGCCTGGGCCAGCCGCACGGTGGCATCGATGTTGATGCCCGACAGCATGCCGTCGCGGCCGATGTCGGTGTAGATGATCGACTCGACGCCGTAGTCTTCGAACTTCTTGCCCAGGTCGGCGACCTCGTGCCCGGTCAGCTTGCTCCAGCCGTCGGTGGCGACCTTGCCGTCCTTGGCGTCCAGGCCGACGATGATGTGGCCGCCGAACGCGCTGCAGGCGTCCTTCAGGAAGCCCGGGTTCTTGACCGCGGCGGTGCCGATGATGACGTAGCGCAGGCCGTCGTCGATGTAGCGCTCGATGGTGTCCAGGTCGCGGATGCCGCCGCCCAGCTGCACCGGGATGTCGTCGCCGACCGCCTTCAGGATCGCCTTGATCGCCGCGTGGTTCTGCGGCTTGCCCGCGAAGGCGCCGTTCAGGTCGACCAGGTGGAGGCGGCGGGCACCGGCTTCGAGCCACTTGCGCGCCATCGCGGCCGGGTCTTCGCTGAAAGTGGTGGACTGGTCCATATCGCCTTGCTTGAGACGAACGCAGTGGCCATCCTTGAGGTCGATCGCAGGAATGAGGAGCATGGTGGTGCGGGATTGCGGACGGGGAAAAGCGCGATGGTACTCAGAACCCGGCGGGCCGCGGGCACAGGCCCGGGCCGAACGGTGGAGGCGTTCAATGCGTCAGGGGTTCCAGTGGAGGAAATTTCGATAGAGCTGCAACCCGTGGTCCGCACTCTTCTCCGGGTGGAACTGGGTAGCGAAAATATTATCGCGTGCGACGGCAGCGGTAAAGCGCTCACCATAGTCGGCCTCCCCGGCGCTGTGCGCGGGATCGGCGGGCCGGGCATAGAAGCTGTGGACGAAATAGAAATAGCTCTGGTCGGGCACGCCGGCCCAGACCGGGTGAGGCCGGGTCTGGAAAACCTGGTTCCAGCCCATCTGCGGCACCTTGAAGCGGCTGCCGTCCGGCTGCAGCCGGCCTTCGAGCTCGAACTTCCGGACCTGGCCCGGGATCAGGCCCAGGCCATCGGTCGGACCTTCGTCGCTGTGCGACAGCAGCATCTGCATGCCGACGCAGACGCCGAACAGCGGCTTGCTGGCGGCGGCCTCGAGCACCGAGTCGAGGAGGCCGGAGTCGGCCAGTTCGCGCATGCAGTCGGGCATGGCGCCCTGTCCCGGCAGGACCACGCGGGTGGCCCGGCGCACCACGTCGGGGTCGGAGGTGACGAACACCTCCACCCCGACCTGGTCGGCGGCGTGCTGCACGGCCTGCGACACCGAGCGCAGGTTGCCCATGCCGTAGTCGACCACGGCCACGGTGTTGTTTGCAGTCGACACGGTCAGAGGGAGCCCTTGGTCGAGGGAATGACGCCGGCCGAGCGCGGATCGAGCTCGAGCGCCGCCCGCAGCGCCCGCGCGAAGGCCTTGAACACGGTCTCGCACTGGTGGTGCGCGTTGACGCCCTTGAGGTTGTCGATGTGCAGGGTCACGAAGGCGTGGTTGGCGAAGCCGTGGAAGAACTCGTAGGTCAGCTGGCTGTCGAAGGTGCCGATCATGCCGCTGGTGAAGGGCACGTCCATGACCAGACCCGGGCGGCCCGAGAAATCGATCACGACACGGCTCAGCGCCTCGTCGAGCGGCACATACGCATGCCCGTAGCGGCGGATGCCCTTCTTGTCGCCGACCGCCTTGGCGACCGCCTGGCCCAGGGTGATGCCGACGTCCTCGACCGTGTGGTGGCCGTCGATGTGCAGGTCGCCCTGGCAGTCGATGTCGAGGTCGATCAGGCCGTGGCGGGCGATCTGGTCGAGCATGTGGTCGAAAAAGCCGATGCCGGTCGAGAGTTTCGCGCGGCCGGTGCCGTCGAGGTCGAGCTTGACCGTGATCTTGGTCTCGGCCGTGTTGCGGGTGACGGACGCCACGCGCGCGCCGGTGGCGATGACGGCTTCGGGTGCCAGTGGGGTGTTCATAGTGAGGCTTCGAGGGCCGCGAGCATCTGCGCATTCTCGTCGGCGGTTCCGACCGTCAGGCGCAGGCAGTTGGCGAGCAATGGGTGCATTTTAGAAACGTTCTTGACCAGCACGCCGCGTGCCTTCATTCCCTCGAAGGTCTTTGCCGCGTCGGGCACCCGGATCAGGATCATGTTGGCCTCGCTCGGCCAGCTCCGGACCGCCGGCAGGCGGGCCAGCCGCGCCACCACGACGGCGCGCTGGCTGCGGATCTCGGCCGCCTGGGCGGCGAACACATCGGCGTGCTCGAGGGCGAACAGGGCGCACTCGCAGTTCAGCACGCTGATGTTGTAGGGCGGGCGCACCTTGTCGATCTCGGCCACCAGCGCCGCCGGGCCCATCAGGTAGCCCAGGCGGGCGCCGGCCAGGCCGAACTTGCTCAGCGTGCGCATCAGCAGCACATGGCCGTGGCGCGCCACGCGGTCGATGTAGCTGCGGCCGGCGAAGGGCTGGTAGGCCTCGTCGATGACCACCAGCCCGCCCTGGGCGCCCTGGGCCTGGACGATCTTCTCGATCACTGCGTCGTCCCAGAGATTGGCGGTCGGGTTGTTCGGGTAGGCCAGGAACACGATGGCCGGCTTCTCGCGGGCGATGGCGTCGAGCATGGCGCCCTCGTCGAGCTCGAAGTCGGCCGAGAGCGGAACGCCGACGAAGCGCAGGCCCTGCAGCTGGGCGCTCATGGCGTACATCACGAAGCCGGGCACCGGCGCCAGCACCGTGGCGCCCGGCAGGTCGCAGGCGATCGCCAGCAAGGAGATCAGCTCGTCCGAGCCGTTGCCCAGCATCAACGCGAAGCCCTCGGGCATGCCGGCGTGCGCCGCCAGCGCGCGCTGCAGGTCGGCGCCGCGCTCGCCCGGGTATCGGTTCAGCGCCAGCGCGCCGAGCCGCTCGCCGAGGGCGGCCTGCAGCGCCGGCGCCAGGCCGTGGGGGTTTTCCATCGCGTCGAGCTTCAGCAGGCCGCGGGCGTCCTGCACGGCGTAGGCATGCATGGATTGCACGTCGGCGCGGATGCGGCCGAGGGCGCGGCGGGTATCGTCGGTGGCGGTCATTCGGGGCTGGTTCGGATTCAGGGGTTGCAGCGATAGCTGTTGCGCAGCGCCGCCGAGAGCACGAGCTGCACCGGCATGTCGGCCTCGTAGCTGTCGGCGTTGCGTGTCAGTTCGGTTTGATAGAGGGAGCGCGCCATCACGGGCTCGAGCCGGCGGCCGTTGATGCAGAACAGCGGCTTCTGGCCGGCGCGCTGTCCGGCGTCGTTGGCTTCGCGCAGGCCTTCCATGACGCCCACCAGGTAGTAGCTGGCGTAGGCCTTGCCGTCTTTCTCGTTGGCCTCGAGCGTGCGCAGTTCGCGGATCGACATCGCCTGGGCGAGCGCCGGCAGTATCAGCAGCAGCGCGCAGGCCACGGCGGCGCGCCGGCCTCGGCCTAGTCGTGCCGGCGCGGCTTGATGAATACGCATGGATTGCCTGCAGAAACCGACCAGGCTTCGAGATCGCGGGTCACGACCGAGCGTGCGCCCACCACGGCGCCATCGCCGACGCTGACACCCGGTCCGATGAAGCTCTGGGCAGCGATCCAGACCCGGTCGCCGACCTGGATGTCGTCCCAGATCAGCGGGAAGTTGGGCACGTTGTAGTCGTGGGATCCGGTGCACAGCCAGACGCCCTGCGAGACGCAGGTGTTCGAGCCGATGCGGACTTCGCCGAAGTTGTAGATGTCCACGCCCTCGGCGATCGCCGTGTAGTCGCCGATGCGCAGGTTCCAGGGCATCAGCACCTTGACGCCGGGGCACACCAGCACGCCCTGCCCCACCCGGGCGCCGAAGAGGCGCAGCAGGCGCACGCGCAGCGGCGACAGCGCACGCGGCCCCAGCCTGCCCAGCAGGGTCCAGACGATCATCCAGATCACCCGCCGCAGCTTGTGGCCCAGGCTCCACGGGTGCCTGCTGTTCTGGAGGTCCATGGCGTCCTGCTTCATGCGGCGGCTCCCATCCGTGCAATGGCCCGGGTCACGGCGTCCATCGACCGGTGCTCCCGGTGCGCCTGGACGGCCTCGGCCCTGGCCGGCTGGCGCGCCATGTCGACCGCCCGCTGCACGCATTCGACCAGTTCGGCGCGGTCGCGGTAGCAGGCACCGGCCGGCAGCGGCAGGTCCACCTGGTCGCGCAGCGCGGGCAAGTCGGGGGCCACCACCAGGCAGCCCAGCCCCACCGCTTCCGCGAGCACGCCGGAGATCCGGTAGCTGTAGGCCGACTCGTCATAGGGCAGGACCACGACGTCGCACGACTCGAGCGCACGCAGGTAGTCGGCGCGCAGGGTGGTGTTGATGACGGTCGCACGGTCCTTCCAGCGGTCCAGGAAGTCTGCGTCGGCGGTGCCGACCAGCAGTTCGATCGGCGGCGTGAAACGGCCCTCGGCGCTGGCGCCGGCGATGGCATCGAGCGCCCAGCGCGGCGACTTCTCGGCCCGGAAGCTGCCGATGAAGCCGACCACCATCTTCCGCCCGACCGGATCGCGCACCGGCGCGCTGCGCGCGAGCTCCGGAATCGGCGTCGGCATGGCGATGATGCGGGACGGGTCCGGATGCGCCGCGACCGGGCGCCAGGTGTCGATCGTCTCGTAGACGACGAAGCGAAAGCCGACCGCATAGAGGATGCGCAGCATCAGGCGATGCACCGGATGCCGGGCCGCCTGGCCGACGTTGTGATGGCACAGGAACCACAGCGAGCGCCGGCGCAGCCAGAGGGCCGGCGCGACCAGGAACAGCGGGACCGTCAGGAACTCGCGGATGAACAGCGTCCGTCCGCCCGCCATCCAGGCCCTGGGGATGAGCCTCAGGTGGCCGAAGAGCTTGCCCAGCATGCCGCTGGCACGGCGCGGCAGCGGCGCGACGTCGGCCAGCACCGGGTGCATCGGCACCCGCACCAGTTGCACGGTGCCGACGCGCCGGCAGGCCGGCCCGAGCATGCCGAGCGCGCCGTGCGGGTCCCGGTAGCGCCGGAGGTAGCTGACGAAACTGCTCATGGCCGCAGGCTAACCGAAATCAGCGCTGGCGCAGCCGCATCTCGGCCGCCCGGGCGTGGGCCTGCAGGCCCTCGCCATGGGCGAGCACCGAGGCCACCTGCCCGAGCGCCTGGGCGCCCTCCTCGCTGACTTCGATCAGGCTCGAGCGCTTCTGGAAATCGTAGACCCCGAGCGGCGAGCTGAAGCGTGCCGTGCCGCTGGTCGGCAGCACATGGTTGGGGCCGGCGCAGTAGTCGCCCAGGCTTTCGCTGGTGTAGGCACCGAGAAATATCGCGCCGGCGTGCCTGAGCAGCGGCTCCCAGCGGTGGGGCTCCTGGCTGCTGACTTCGAGGTGTTCGGGTGCGATCCGGTTGCTGATTTCGCAGGCTTCTTCCATGCTGCGCGTGTGGATCAGCGCGCCGCGGCCGTTGAGCGAGGCGGCAATGATCTCGGCGCGTGGCATCGAGGGCAGCAGGCGGTCGATCTCCTGCTGCACGCGTTCGATGTAGGCGGCGTCAGGACTCAACAGGATGCTCTGGGCGAGTTCGTCATGCTCGGCCTGGCTGAACAGATCCATCGCGACCCACTCGGGCGGCGTGCTGCCGTCGGCCAGCACCAGAATTTCGCTCGGGCCGGCGATCATGTCGATGCCGACGGTGCCGAACACACGCCGCTTGGCGGCCGCCACGTAGGCATTGCCGGGCCCGGTGATCTTGTCGACCGCCGGAATCGTGGCCGTGCCGTAGGCCAGGGCCGCCACCGCCTGGGCGCCGCCGATCGTGAAGGCGCGCGTGACACCGGCCACGTGGGCGGCGGCGAGCACCAGCGGGTTGCGCTCGCCGCCCGGCGTCGGCACCACCATGACGATCTCGCCGACACCGGCCACGTGCGCCGGGATCGCGTTCATGAGCACGCTCGACGGATAGGCGGCCTTGCCGCCCGGCACGTAGATGCCGACGCGGTCCAGCGGCGTGACCTTCTGGCCGAGCAGCGTGCCGTCGGCATCGCGGTAGCTCCAGCTCTCGCCGCTCGCCTTCTTCTGGGCCTCGTGGTAGCTCCTGACGCGGCTTGCGGCGGCCTGGAGGGCAACTTTCTGCTCCGCCGGCAGCGACTCGAAGGCAGCGCGCAACTCGGCGGCCGTGAGTTCCAGCGCCGGCAGGCCGTCGACGTCGAGGCGATCGAAACGCCGCGTGTAGTCGAGCACGGCCTCGTCGCCCCGCTGCCGAACGTCGGCCAGGATGTCGGCCACCACCTGCTCGATGGCCGCATCCGCTTCGGCCGACCAATGCAGGCGCGCCTTGAATTCGGCCTCGAAGGTGGCCGATGCGGTGGACAGGCGGGCGGGAGCGGCTTTCAGGTTCATGTCGGGAGGGCCGATGCGAAGGCATCGACGATGCGGCGGATGGGCTCTTGCTTGAGCTTGAGCGCGGCCTGGTTGACCACCAGCCGGGCGCTGATGTCCATGATGCGTTCAACCTCGACCAGATGGTTGGCCTTGAGCGTGTTGCCGGTCGAGACCAGGTCGACGATGGCATCGGCCAGCCCCGTGAGCGGCGCCAGTTCCATGCTGCCGTAAAGCTTGATCAGGTCGACGTGCACGCCCTTGCTGGCGAAGAATTCGCGCGCCAGGCCGACGTACTTGGTCGCCACCTTGAGCCGCGAGCCTTGCTTGACGGCCGAGGCGTAGTCGTAGTCGGCGCGCACCGCCACGCTGAGGCGGCAGGCCGCGATGCGCAGGTCGAGCGGCTGGTAGAGGCCCTGGTTGCCGTGCTCGAGCAGCACGTCGAGCCCGGTCACGCCGAGGTCGGCGCCGCCGTACTGGACGTAGGTCGGCACGTCGGAGGCGCGCACCAGCACCACGCGGACATCGGGCCTTGTGGTGGAGAGGATCAGCTTGCGCGATTTCTCGGGGTCTTCGGTGACCTCGATGCCGGCCGCGGCCAAGAGCGGCAGGGTCTCCTCGAAGATGCGGCCCTTCGACAGCGCCAGGGTGATCACGGCTGCACCTCGGCCGGCCCGGCCACCCGCTCGATATCGGCGCCGATGCCGCGCAGCTTGCCTTCCATGCGGTCGTAGCCGCGGTCGAGGTGGTAGATGCGGTCGACCAGGGTCTCGCCATCGGCCACCAGGCCGGCGATCACGAGGCTGGCCGAGGCGCGCAGGTCGGTGGCCATCACGGTGGCGCCGGACAGTTGGCGCACGCCCTCGATCACCGCGACCTTGCCGTCGGTCTGGATCTTGGCGCCGAGACGCAGCATCTCGTCGACGTGCATGAAGCGGTTCTCGAAGATCGTCTCGGTGACGGTCGAGGTGCCTTCGGCGATCGCGTTGAGCGCCATGAACTGGGCCTGCATGTCGGTCGGGAAGCCCGGGTACTCGGTGGTGCGGAAGCTCTGTGCCTTGAGTCGGCCCTGGCTCTGCACCCGGATGCCGCCGTCGACCGCCGACACCTGGGCGCCGGCTTCGCGCAGCTTCTCGATGACGGCATCGAGATGGTCGGCCCGGCCATGCTTCAGGAACACGTCGCCGCCGGCCGCGGCCACGGCGCACAGGAAGGTGCCGGCCTCGATGCGATCGGCCACCACCTGGTGCGTGCAGCCATCGAGGCGCTCGACGCCCTGGATGCGGATGCGGCTGGTGCCGTGGCCCTCGATCTTCGCGCCCATGGCGATCAGCATCTCGGCCAGGTCGGCGATCTCGGGCTCCTGGGCGGCGTTCTCGAGCACCGTCTCGCCCTCGGCCAGCGCCGCCGCCATGAGGAAGTTCTCGGTGCCGGTGACCGTCACCATGTCGGTGGTGATGCGGGCGCCGTGCAGGCGCTTGCGGCCGCCGCCGATGCCCGCCACCATGTAGCCGTGCTCGACCACGATCTCGGCACCCATGGCCTGCAGGCCCTTGATGTGCTGGTCGACCGGACGCGAGCCGATCGCGCAGCCGCCCGGCAGCGAGACCTTGGCCCTGCCGAAGCGCGCCAGCAGCGGGCCGAGCGCGAGCACCGAGGCCCGCATCGTCTTGACCAGTTCGTAGGGTGCCTCGGGCACCTCGAGCGAGCGGGCGTCGATGCGCACCGTGCCGTTGTCGTCGCGCTCGGCACGCACGCCCATGTTGTGGACCAGCTTGAGCATGGTCGCGACGTCCTTCAGGCGCGGCACGTTGTGCAGCGTGACGGGGCGATCGGTCAGCAGGGCCGCGCAGAGTTCGGGCAGCGCGGCATTCTTGGCGCCGGAAATGAGTACCTCGCCGCGAAGCTTGCGCCCGCCGCGAATCAGAAGTTTGTCCATGAGGAATCCAGCGGAGGTCTAGCGAGACTGGCCTGCCCATTCGGCAGGCGTGAAGGTTTTCATCGAGAGCGCGTGCACTTCGTCGGTGTGCATTTTCGCACCGAGGGTGGCATAGACCCGCTGATGCCGCTGGATGGCACGCTTGCCCTCGAATTCGGCGGAGACGATGGTGGCATACCAGTGGCGGCCATCGCCCTCGAGCGTGATGTGGTCGCAGGCCAGGCCGGCCTGGATGATCGATTGGAGTTCGTCAGCTGTCATGGTTGGTTTTCATCCGCGGATCTTGTAGCCGATGCGCAGGAGGTGCACGGCGATCGCGCTGACCACCAGCCAGGCACTGCCGACGATCGCCAGGCTCAGCCAGGGCGATGCATCGCTGATGCCGAAGAAGCCGTAGCGAAAGCCATCGATCATGTAGAAGAAGGGGTTCAGGTGGCTCACCGTCTGCCAGAAAGGCGGCAGCGACCCGATCGAATAGAACACGCCGGACAGGAAGGTCATCGGCATGATCAGGAAGTTCTGGAACACCGCCATCTGGTCGAATTTCTCGGCCCAGAGGCCGGCGATCAGGCCCAGCGTGCCGAGGATGGCGGCGCCCAGAAAGGCGAACACCAGGATCCATAGCGGCGCCACGAAGCTCGGCAGCGCAAAAAAGGCGGTGACGATGAACACGCCCAGGCCCACCGCCAGCCCGCGCACGATCGACGACCCCACGTAGGCGAGGAACCAGCCCCAGTGCGACAGCGGCGTCAGCAGCACGAACACCAGGCTGCCCATGATCTTGCTCTGGATGATCGACGACGAGCTGTTGGCGAAGGCGTTCTGCAGCACGCTCATCATCACCAGGCCCGGGACCAGGAAGGCGGTGTAGCTCACGGTGCCGAAGACCTTGACGTGGTCCTCGAGCACATGGCCGAAGACCGCCAGGTAGAGCACCGCCGTCAGCACCGGGGCGCCGACGGTCTGGAAGCCGACCTTCCAGAAGCGCAGCGTTTCCTTGTACAGAAGCGCGCGCCACCCAAGAGCGTTGATCATCATCTTGCGACCTCCAGCGGCGTCTGCTCGCCGGCCATCAGGTCGATGAAGACGTCCTCGAGGTCGGCCTTGCGCATCTCGACGTCCTCGACATCGAGCCCGGCTTCGCGGATCGCGGCCAGCAGCTGCTCGACCTCGTGGGCGTTCTGCGCCGGCAGCTGCACGATGCGGCCCGTGATGCGGGCGTTCTGGGCGATCGCCCAGGGCAGCATGCCGTCGGTCTTGAAGCGCAGCACGTTGCTGGCGGCCGACCGCAGCAGCTCGCTGGTGCGGTCGAGCGCAATCACGCGGCCTTGCTTGAGCATCGCGATCCGATGGCACAGCGCCTCGGCCTCTTCGAGATAGTGGGTGGTCAGCAGCACCGTGCTGCCCTGCTTGTTGAGCTTGGCGACGAACTGCCACAGCGTCTGGCGCAGCTCGACGTCGACGCCGGCGGTGGGCTCGTCCAGCACGATCACAGGCGGCTTGTGGACCAGCGCCTGGGCCACCAGCACGCGCCGCTTCATGCCGCCCGAGAGCTGGCGCATGTTGGCGCCGGCCTTGTCGGCCAGGCCGAGGCTCTGCAGGAGTTCGTCGATCCAGGCGTCGTTGTTCTTGATGCCGAAATAGCCCGACTGGATCCGCAGCGCCTCGCGGACGTTGAAGAACGGGTCGAAGACCAGCTCCTGCGGCACCACGCCGAGTTGGCGGCGGGCCTGGGCGTAGTCCTTCTGGACGTCGAAGCCGTGGACCGCGATGGAGCCGCTGGTCGGGCGCGACAGCCCGGCGAGCATGCTGATCAGGGTGGTCTTGCCGGCCCCGTTCGGCCCCAGGAGGCCGAAGAACTCGCCCTCTTCGATCTGGAAGCTCACGTCATCGACGGCGCGGAGCCCGGGCTTGCCCTGGCTTCGTTGCTGGCGTGAGGGGGGATAGGTCTTGGAGACCGACTGGAAGGAGATCGCGGGCATGAGAACCCGCTATTTTAAGCTCGCCCCCAGGTTGGGCTCACTTCGTGTAGCCCGCCCACCCCCTGCCGGGGGCAACACCAGCGGCCCGGCGAAGCCGGTTCCGCGGTGTTTCACCAACGGGCCTGGCTGCGCCGGCCGATGGAAGAGAGGCGTCGTGCTTGTTCTCGGCGGCGCGCAGCGCACGCCTGTTCGTGGGCAGTCGCGGAACCGGCTTGCCGGGCCGCTGACTGCGCCCCCGGCAGGGGGTGGGCGCCCGGACACGAAGTGCCGGGCAACCTGGGGGCGAGCCCATTCAAGGCGCGGCGGGCAAAAGGCCTGCGATTCCGTACAGGGCGGCCAGTTCGCGCAGGCGGGCCGGCAGGCCCTTGACCGCGAAACCGCGGCCGAGCGCGCTGGACTCGCGCCGGCACTCGAGCAGCACCGCCAGCGCCGAGGAGTCGAAGTGGACCAGCGCGCTGGCGTCGACCACCGTGGCCGTGTCGGTCTGACCGGCCAGGCCGCGCTGGAGCATGTAGGCGCAGGCCGGTGCCTCGTCGTGCGTCAACTTGGGTGGCAGCACCAGCATGGCCGGCTCAGCCCTTGCCGTTGTTCTTGTTGCGCGCCTCGAGGGCCGCGATCAGGCCGTCGATGCCCTTGGCGTTGATCTGCTGCGCGAACTGGGTGCGGTAGGTATCCACCAGCCATACGCCCAGGACGTTGATGTTGTAAATCTTCCAGCCGCCAGCCTCGCCGGGGGTCTTCTCGAGCCGGTAGTCGAGCTGCACCGGATCGCCGCTGCCCTTGACTTCGGTGCGCACGAGCACCTCCTTGTCGTCGGCCGAGCCACGGAACGGGCGCACGACGACGGTCTGGTCGCTGACCTGGTCGAGGGCGCCCGCGTAGGTGCGCACCAGCAGGGTCTTGAACGCATCCTCGAGCCGCTTCTGCTGCTCCGGCGTGGCCTGGCGCCAGGCCGGACCGACGGCCGAGGAGGTCATGCGCAGGAAGTTCACGTTCGGCATGATCTTGGTATCGACCAGCTGCATGATCTTGCCGACATCGCCCGCCTTGATCGACTTGTCGGCCTTGATCGTGTCCAGCACGTCGGAAGACAGCCGCTTCACGAGCGCATCGGGCGCCTCGTCCGCGGCCAGGGCCGGCCGCACGAATCCGGCAGCGGCAGCCGCCAGCAGCAGGCCACCCAGCGCCAACCGTCCCAGGGTGCGGCGTTGAAGAATCTGGTTCATCGAGTCAATCCCTTGTCATCAAAAGTGAGGCGTTCGCCCAACCGGTTTCGAGTCCACGCCACACAGAGGGTTCCACATCGCGGCTCAGGGCCTGCAACCGAATGCAATGGCCCCGCCCGCGCAAGGCCTTAGTTGCCCTCGTCGGGCAGGTTTCCGTCGTGCACGTCGTTGCGGCGGCGCTGCAGGAAGGCGTCACGGGTGAAGGTGTACCTGTCGAGCGCCGCATCCTCGAGCAGCTGGCCGACGCGCAACAGGTTGGCGCGGATGTCGATCAGGCGGAGAGCGTACATCGAGTTGCGCACCGAGATGTCCGACACGCCGCTCAGCAGGTCGCCCCGGAGGTCCAGTGGCAAGGCCGCGGTGTCGCGCAGCGTGGAGGGGCCGAGCAGGGGCAGGATCAGGTACGGGCCCGCCGGAACGCCCCAGCGGCCCAGCGTCTGGCCGAAGTCCTCGCTGTGGCGGTCGATGCCGAGTTCGGTCGCGACGTCCAGGATCCCGCCGAGGCCGAAGAACGTGTTGACGTTCAGGCGCATGAAAGTCTGCGCGCTGTCCTGGAGCTTGAGCTGCGCCACGCTGTTGGCGAAGCTCCAGACGTCGGAGAGGTTGCCGAAGAAATTGTTCACGCCGGTGCGCACCGGCGAGGGCAGCACCTTGACGTAGACCGTCGCGGCCGGCTTCAGGACCGCATCGTCGAGCGCGTTGTTGAAGCGATACACCTGCCGGTTGAGCGGCTCCAGCGGATCGGCCGGATTGGCGTTCGGGCCGGTGGCGCAACCCGTGACGAAGGCGAGGACGCCGGCGGCGCCTGCTGCGCGCAGGCCATTGGCGATGCGCACGCACGCGACCCGGCCGGCGAGAGGAGTTCGTGGTTTCATTTCTTGTTGTTGGCGTTACCGGATGGCGTGCTTCCTTCGGCCGCCTTGCTGTACAGGAACTGGCTGATCAGGTTCTCGAGCACGACCGCTGATTGGGTATCGGTCACGACATCGCCGGCTTGAAGGGTCTTTTCGTCGGCGCCGGCCTCGATGCCGATGTATTGCTCGCCCAGCAGGCCGCTGGTCAGGATCTTGAACGAGCTGTCCTTGGGGAAACTGTAGCGATTTTGCAGCGCCAGCGTCACGGCCGCCTGAAAGTTCTTGTCGTCGAACGTGATGGATTCGACGCGCCCGACCACCACGCCGGCGCTCTTGACCGCGGTTTGGGGCTTGAGCCCGCCGATGTTGTCGAAGCGCGCGGTCACCGCATAGGTCTTCTGGAAGTTCAGGCTCAGCAGGTTGGCCGACTGCAGCGCCAGGAACAGCAGCGCCGCGCCGCCGATCAGCACGAACAGGCCGACCCAGATGTCATTGTTGGAACGTTGCATGTGTTGCACTCTCAGTGAACGTGGAGCCTAGATGCTGAACATCATGGCGGTCAGCATGAAATCGAGCCCGAGCACGGTGAGCGAGGCGACGACCACCGTGCGGGTGGTGGCGCGGGAGACTCCCTCGGGCGTCGGCTGGGCCTGGTAGCCCTGCAGCAGGGCGATGAAAGTCACGGCGACCCCGAAGACGATGCTCTTGGCGACGCCGTTGCCGACGTCCTTCCAGACGTCGACGCCGCCCTGCATCTGGCCCCAGAAGGCCCCCGCGTCGAGGCCCAGCATCAGCACCCCGACGACATAGCCGCCGATCACGCCGACCGCGCTGAACACCGCCGCCAGCAGGGGCATGGTGATCACGCCGCCCCAGAAGCGCGGCGCCAGGATGCGCTGGACCGGGTCGACCGCCATCATCTCCATCGCGCTGAGCTGCTCGCCAGCCTTCATGAGGCCGATCTCGGCGGTGAGCGAGGTGCCGGCACGGCCCGCGAACAGCAGCGCCGCCACGACCGGGCCGAGCTCGCGCACCAGGCTCAATGCGACCAGCAGGCCCAGCGCCTCGGACGAGCCGTAGCGCTGCAGCGTGTAGTAACCCTGCAAGCCCAGCACGAAGCCGACGAACAGTCCGGAGACGGCGATGATCGCCAGCGAGTAGTTGCCCAGGAAGTGGATCTGGTCGCGCACCAGGCCGAAGCGGCGCAGGCTGCGCGCACCCTGCCCCACGAGCTGGAAGAAAAGGCGCGCGCCCAGACCGAGGTCGGCCAGCTTGCTGCGCACGGCGAAGCCGACGTCGGCCGGCTTGTACCAGCTCATACGCCAACCTCCGTGCTGCGCACTGCGGTGCGAGCCCCCTTCGGAGCGGCCGGGCGGGGGGTCATGAGGAAACCTCCGTGCTTCGCACTGCGGTGCGAGCCCTCTTCGGAGCGGCCGGGCGGGGGCTCATTCACGCCCCCCCTGCGAGTTGCCGAAATCGGCCTCGACGGCCACCGCGGGGTAGTGGAAATGCACCGGCCCCTCGGGCAGCGCATTGACGAACTGGTGGACCAGCGGGTCGGCGCTGGCGCGCACCGCGTCCGGGCTGCCCTGGGCGGCGATGCCGCCGTTGGCGAGGATGATCACGTGGTCGGCGATGCGGAAGGTTTCTTCGAGGTCGTGCGACACGATCACGCTGGTGAGCCCCAGCGTGTCGTTGAGCTGCCGGATCAGCCGCGCCGCGGTGCCGAGCGAGATCGGGTCGAGGCCGGCGAAGGGCTCGTCGTACATGACGAGGTCGGGGTCGAGCGCGATCGCCCTGGCCAGCGCCACGCGCCGCGCCATGCCGCCCGAGACTTCGCTCGGCATCAACTCGCGGGCGCCACGCAGGCCGACGGCGTCGAGCTTCATCAGCACGATGTCCCGGATCAAGCCTTCGGACAGGCGGGTGTGCTCGCGCAGCGGGAAGGCCACGTTGTCGAACACGCTCATGTCGGTGAAGAGCGCGCCGAACTGGAACAGCATGCCCATGCGGCGCCGGGCGGCATAGAGCGCATCGGGCGCCATCCGGCCGACGTCATGGCCGTCGACCAGCACATCGCCACGGCGCGCCCGCACCTGCCCGCCGATCAGGCGCAGCACGGTGGTCTTGCCGCCGCCCGAGGCGCCCATCAACGCGGTCACCTTGCCACGCGGCACGCGGAACGAGACGCCATCGAGGATGGCGCGGTCGCCATAGCCGAAGACGACGTCGCGGAACTCAACGAGGGAAGTGGCAGGTGATGGATCCATGGCAATGAAAAAGCCGGGGCGTCCCACATGAGGACATCCCGGCTCGCGGTAACAGCCAATGATAAGGGAAGCGCGTAACAGGCTGTGCCTACGACGATTCTGAAAAACGAACCGGATCGAAGGCACCCAGGCCGGCGCCGGGCCGCCCCAAGGCGGCCTGCGGCCCCCTCGGGGGGCAGCGACCCGCACGCAGTGGGGGAGCGTGGGGGCCTTGGGCCGGCGCCGGGCCGCCCCAAGGCGGCCTGCGGCCCCCCTCGGGGGGCAGCGACCCGCACGCAGTGGGGGAGCGTGGGGGCCAGTTCAGCGCGGCAGGTCGCTGAAGCCCATGAGGAACTCGTCGACCGAGCGCGCGGCCTGGCGGCCTTCGCGGATCGCCCAGACCACCAGCGACTGGCCGCGGCGGATGTCGCCGGCGGCGAACACCTTGGGCACATTGGTCGCGTAGCCGCCGATGAAGTCGACGCTGGCCTTGGCATTGCCGCGGGCATCCTTCTCGACGCCGAAGGCGTCCAGCACATTGGCCACCGGGCTCACGAAGCCCATCGCCAGCAGCACCAGGTCGGCCTTGAGCACCTGCTCGCTGCCGGCCACCTCGACCATCTTGCCGTCCTTCCACTCGACGCGAACCGTCTTCAGGCCCGTGACCTTGCCCTTCTCGCCGATGAATTCCTTGGTCGAAATGGCGAACTCACGCTCGCAGCCCTCTTCGTGGCTCGAACTGGTGCGCAGCTTGTACGGCCAGTAGGGCCAGGTCAGCGGGCGGTTCTCTTCCTCGGGCGGCTGCGGCATCAGCTCGAACTGGGTCACGCTGGCGGCACCGTGGCGGTTGCTGGTGCCCACGCAGTCGGAGCCGGTGTCGCCGCCGCCGATCACGATCACGTGCTTGCCATCGGCGCGCAGCTGGCCCTTGACCTTGTCGCCGGCGTTGATCTTGTTCTGCTGCGGCAGGAACTCCATCGCGAAATGAATGCCGTCGAGGTCGCGGCCGGGCACCGGCAGGTCGCGCGACTGCTCGGCGCCGCCGGTCAGCAGCACCGCGTCGAACTCCTTGCCAAGCTGCTCGGGCGTCACGGTCTCCTTGGCCCAGTTGGTGACCTTGGAGCCCTTGCCCAGCGGATCCTTGGCGGCGCCGACCATCACGCCGGTGCGGAAGGTCACGCCCTCTGCCTTCATCTGCTCGACGCGGCGATCGATGTGCACCTTCTCCATCTTGAAGTCGGGGATGCCGTAGCGCAGCAGGCCGCCGATGCGGTCGTTCTTCTCGAACAAGGTGACGTCGTGGCCGACCCGCGCCAGTTGCTGGGCTGCCGCCATGCCCGCCGGGCCGGACCCGACCACGGCGACCTTCTTGCCGGTCTTGTGCTTGGCCGGACGGGCCGCCACCCAGCCTTCGTCCCAGGCACGGTCGATGATCGCGTGCTCGATCGACTTGATGCCGACCGGATCGTCGTTCACGTTGAGCACGCAGGCCGCCTCGCAGGGCGCGGGGCAGATGCGGCCGGTGAACTCGGGGAAGTTGTTGGTCGAGTCGAGCACCACGAAGGCGCTCTGCCAGTCGGCCCGATACACCAGGTCGTTGAAGTCCGGAATGATGTTGTTGACCGGGCAGCCGCTGTTGCAGAACGGCGTGCCGCAGTCCATGCAGCGCGCGCCCTGGACCTTGGCCTGCGCCTCGTCGAGGCCGACCACGAATTCCTTGTGATGCTTGACCCGCTCCTCGATCGGCTTGTAGCCCTCTTCGATGCGCTCATGCTCCATGAAGCCGGTGATTTTTCCCATCGTGCTTTCCTGTTCTGTTCGTTGTCGCTCAGACCGCCGCCACCGGCTTGGCGGCCGCATGCGGCTCCATGCCGGCATGCGCGTTGTTGCCGCTGCTCGTGAGCTCGACCTCGCGGTCGTGGATCTCGGCCAGCGCGCGCTTGTATTCGTTCGGGAACACCTTGACGAACTTGGTGCGCGAAACGGCCCAGTTGTCGAGCAGTTCGCGGGCGCGCTTGCTGCCGGTCCAGCGGTGATGGTCCTCGAGCAGCTTGCGCAGCTGCGCCTCGTCGGTCTCGCCTTCGTGCCAGACCTTGCGGTGCACGCTGGCGCTCTGCTCGGCCGAGGTCAGCACCTTGTCGAGCGACACCATCGACAGGTTGCAGCGGGAGGCGAACTGGCCGTCCTCGTCGTAGACGAAGGCGACGCCGCCGCTCATGCCGGCCGCGAAGTTGCGTCCGGTCTGGCCCAGCACCGCGACCGTGCCGCCGGTCATGTATTCGCAGCCATGGTCGCCGGTGCCTTCGACCACCGCGGTGGCGCCCGACAGCCGTACCGCGAAGCGCTCGCCGGCCACGCCGCAGAGGTAGGCCTCGCCGGTGGTCGCGCCATACAGCGCGGTGTTGCCGACGATCGTGTTGCGCGCCGCCTCGCCGCGGAAGTCCAGGCTCGGGCGCACCACCACGCGGCCGCCCGACAGGCCCTTGCCGGTGTAGTCGTTGGCATCGCCGATCAGGTAGAGCGTGATGCCGCGCGCCAGGAAGGCGCCGAAGGACTGGCCGCCCGTGCCTTCGAGCTGGATGCGGATCGAATCGTCGGGCAGGCCCTGCGGATGCACCTTGGTCAGCGCGCCCGAGAGCATGGCGCCGACCGAGCGGTTGACGTTGCGCGCCACCTCGATGAACTGCACCTTCTCGCCCTTGTCGATGGCCGGGCGCGAACGCTCGATCAACTTGACGTCCAGGCTCTTCTCGAGGCCGTGGTCCTGGTTCTCGACATGGAAGCGCGGCACCTCGGCCGGCACGTTGGGCTGGGCGAACAGGCGGCTGAAGTCCAGGCCGCGGGCCTTCCAGTGCTCGATGCCGGTCTTGGTGTCGAGCAGGTCGGAACGGCCGATCAGGTCGTCGAACTTGCGGATGCCGAGCTGGGCCATGATCTGGCGCACTTCCTCGGCCACGAAGAAGAAGAAGTTGACCACGTGCTCGGGCTTGCCCGAGAACTTCTTGCGCAGCACCGGGTCTTGCGTCGCGACGCCCACCGGGCAGGTGTTCAGGTGGCACTTGCGCATCATGATGCAGCCCTCGACCACCAGCGGCGCGGTCGCGAAGCCGAACTCGTCGGCACCCAGCAAGGCGCCGATGGCGACGTCGCGGCCGGTCTTCATCTGGCCGTCGGCCTGCACCCGGATGCGGCCGCGCAGGCGGTTCAGCACCAGCGTCTGCTGGGTCTCGGCCAGGCCGATCTCCCACGGGCTGCCGGCATGCTTGATCGACGACCACGGCGAGGCGCCGGTGCCGCCGTCGTGGCCGGCGATCACGACGTGGTCGCTCTTGCACTTGGCGACGCCCGCGGCGATGGTGCCGACGCCGACTTCGCTCACCAGCTTGACGCTGACGCTGGCATGCGGCGCGACGTTCTTCAGGTCGTGGATCAGCTGGGCCAGGTCCTCGATCGAGTAGATGTCGTGGTGCGGCGGCGGCGAGATCAGGCCCACGCCGGGCACCGAGTAGCGCATCTGGCCGATGTACTTCGTGACCTTGCCGCCCGGCAGCTGGCCGCCCTCGCCGGGCTTGGCGCCCTGCGCCATCTTGATCTGCACCTGGTCGGCCGACGACAGGTACTCGGCCGTGACGCCGAAGCGGCCCGAGGCGACCTGCTTGATCTTCGAACGCAGCGAGTCGCCGTCCTGCAGCGGCAGGTCGACCTCGACATTGGCCTCGCCGATCACGCTCTTGAGCGTGTCGCCCATCTTGATCGGGATGCCCTTGAGCTCGTTGCGGTAGCGCGCCGGGTCTTCGCCGCCTTCGCCGGTGTTGCTCTTGCCGCCGATGCGGTTCATCGCCACCGCCAGGGTGGCGTGCGCCTCGGTGCTGATCGAGCCGAGCGACATGGCGCCGGTGGCGAAGCGCTTGACGATCTCGGCGGCCGGCTCGACCTCGTCGACGGAGATGGCCTTGGCCGGATCGATCTTGAACTCGAACAGGCCGCGCAGCGTCAGGTGCCGGCGGTTCTGGTCGTTGATCAGCTGCGCGTATTCCTTGTAGGTGCTGAAGTTGTTGGCGCGCGTGCTGTGCTGCAGCTTGGCGATGGCGTCGGGCGTCCACATGTGCTCTTCGCCGCGGGTGCGCCAGGCGTATTCGCCGCCGGCGTCGAGCATGTGGGCCAGCACCGGATCGTCGCTGAAGGCCGCCTTGTGCATGCGGATGCCTTCCTGGGCGATCTCGAACACGCCGATGCCCTGCACCCGGCTGGCGGTGCCGGTGAAGTACTTCTCGACCGTCTCGGTGTTCAGGCCGATGGCCTCGAACAGCTGGGCGCCGCAGTAGCTCATGTAGGTGCTGACACCCATCTTCGACATGATCTTCGACAGACCCTTGCCGACCGCCTTGACGTAGTTGTAGATGGCCTTGTCGGCGCTCAGGTCGCCGGAGAGGTCTTCATGCATCGCCGCCAGCGTTTCCATCGCCAGGTACGGGTGCACGGCTTCGGCGCCGTAGCCCGCGAGCACGCCGAAGTGATGCACTTCCCGCGCCGAGCCGGTCTCGACCACCAGGCCGGCGGTCGTGCGCAGGCCTTCGCGCACCAGGTACTGGTGGATCGCAGACAGCGCCAGCAGCGCCGGGATCGCGACCTGCGTCGGGCCGACGTTGCGGTCGCTGACGATCAGGATGTTGTGGCCGCCCTTGATCGCATCGACCGCCTCCGCGCACAGCGAGGCCAGCTTGGCTTCCACGCCTTCGTCGCCCCAGGCCAGCGGGTAGGTGATGTCGAGCGTATGGCTCTTGAACTTGCCCTGCGTGTACTTGCCGATGTCGCGCAGCTTCGCCATGTCGGCGAAGTCGAGGATCGGCTGGCTCACCTCGAGCCGCATCGGCGGGTTGACCTGGTTGATGTCGAGGAGGTTCGGCTTCGGGCCGATGAACGACACCAGCGACATCACGATCGCCTCGCGGATCGGGTCGATCGGCGGGTTCGTCACCTGCGCGAACAACTGCTTGAAGTAGTTGTAGAGCGGCTTGTTCTTGTTCGACAGCACGGCCAGCGGGCTGTCGTTGCCCATCGAGCCGATGCCTTCCTCGCCGGCCGCCGCCATCGGGCTCATCAGGAACTTGATGTCTTCCTGGGTGTAGCCGAAGGCCTGCTGGCGATCGAGCAGGCTGACCTGGCTCGGCGGCGGCTGCACGGCCTCGGCCTCGACGCTGTCGAGCTTGATGCGCAGGTTCTCGATCCACTGCTTGTAAGGCTTGCTGTTGGCCAGCGTCGCCTTGACTTCCTCGTCGTCGATCATGCGGCCCTGCTCGAGGTCGATCAGGAACATCTTGCCGGGCTGCAGGCGCCACTTGCGGACGATCTTCTGCTCGGGCACCGGCAGCACGCCGGACTCGGAACCCATGATGACCAGGTCGTCGTCGGTCACGCAGTAGCGCGACGGGCGCAGGCCGTTGCGGTCGAGCGTGGCGCCGATCTGGCGGCCGTCGGTGAAGACGATCGAGGCCGGGCCGTCCCAGGGCTCGAGCATCGCGGCGTGGTACTCGTAGAACGCGCGGCGACGCGGGTCCATCGTCGCGTGCTGCTCCCAGGGCTCGGGAATCATCATCATCACGGCCTGGCTGATCGGGTAGCCGGCCATCGTCAGCAGCTCGAGGCAGTTGTCGAAGGTGGCGGTGTCGGACTGGCCGGCGAAGCTGATCGGATACAGCTTCTGCAGGTCGGCGCCCAGCACCGGCGAGGACATCACGCCTTCGCGCGCCTTCATCCAGTTGTAGTTGCCCTTGACCGTGTTGATTTCGCCGTTGTGGGCGACATAGCGGTACGGGTGGGCCAGCGGCCACTCGGGGAAGGTGTTGGTCGAGAAGCGCTGGTGCACCAGGCCCAGGGCCGAGACGCAGCGCTTGTCCTGCAGGTCGAGGTAGTAGGTACCGACCTGGTCGGCCAGCAGCAGGCCCTTGTAGACCACCGTGCGGCTCGACATGCTCGGCACGTAGTATTCCTTGCTGTGCTTGAGCTTCAGGCGCTGGATGTTGGCGCTGGCGGTCTTGCGGATCACGTAGAGCTTGCGCTCCAGCGCGTCCTGCACGATCACATCGTTGCCACGGCCGATGAAGACCTGGCGCAGCAGCGGCTCCTTGGCGCGCACGTTGGGCGACATCGGCATTTCGCGGTTGACCGGCACGTCGCGCCAGCCCAGCAGCACCTGGCCTTCGACCTTGATGGCGCGCTCCATCTCCTGCTCGCAGGCCTCGCGCGAGGCGTGCTCCTTGGGCAGGAAGATCATGCCGACGCCGTACTCGCCGGGCGGCGGCAGGGTCACGCCCTGCTTGGCCATCTCTTCGCGATACAGCAGGTCGGGCAGCTGGATCAGGATGCCGGCGCCGTCGCCCATGAGCTTGTCGGCGCCCACTGCGCCGCGGTGGTCCAGATTCTCGAGAATCTTGAGGCCCTGCAACACGATGGCATGGCTCTTTTCGCCCTTGATGTGGGCCACGAAGCCGACGCCGCAGGCGTCGTGCTCGTCAGCGGCGGAATAAAGACCGTGTTCTTGGAGATGCTGGATCTCGGCAGCCGTCGTCATGGGCGTGCTCCTTCAGTTTTCGCAGGGAAAAGGAGCATATTGCTTTGCACAAATAATGCCAAACCTTTTAATTGGGGTCAGATTCCAATTTATTTCCGATGAATCTCGTCGACTTTAAATTAGGGACATATCAAAAACGGTAGCGAGCGATCAAGCACTGACGGGAGATTTGACACTTTGCGCTACGCTTGTCGAGGCAGCGGCGGCCTTCCCGCGCGTGCCTTGACCGTGCGCCGGCCTGTCGTTTTTTGTAACGATTCGACGAATTCAGGGTCGCCGGCGGCCCATCCGTGCAACGTCGCTTCGGTCAGCAGCGCCTGCGCGGCGGCCGGAACGCCTGCGCGCACCATTTCGGCATAGGCGGCCTCGCGGGCGAAGGGCGTATTGCCCAGCGTCCAGTAGAGCGGGTGCGGCGTCAGCAGCTTGTCGTGCACCAGGCCGGCGTAGTGCCCGTGGCTCGACCACGGATGCTCGCGCGCCTCGGCCACCAGACCGGCGCGCACCGGATTCAGGTCGATGTAGGCCATGCAGGCGAACAGGTAGCGGTCGGTCTGGATCAGCGTCGACTTGTAGCGCCCCTCCCACAGGGTCCCGCTGCGCCCGTGCCGGTCGTTGAAGTAGCGCACGTAGCGCCGCCCCACGGCCTGCATCCATTGCGGCAGGCCGTCGGCCGTCGACGGCGTGGCCAGCAGGTGGAAATGGTTGTCCATCAGGACATAGGCGTGCAGCGCGATGCCGAATCGCGCGGCGTTCTCGCCCAGCAGGCCGAGGAACATCTCGCGGTCGGCGCGATCCAGGAACACCGCCTGCCGGTTGTTGCCGCGCTGGATCACGTGGTGCGGCTGGCCGGCGAGCGTGAGGCGGGGCAGTCGTGCCATGGCGGAGGACGGCGCAGGAGGGTGACGGGCGGCGCGCCGGCTCAGGCCAGTCGGAAGCGCGTCTCGAGCAGCGATGTCAGGCCGAACTGCTCGAGCAGCTCGCGCAGTCGCTCGGCCGCGCCGGCTTTGCGCTGCCCGGTGCGGCGCGCGATGATGAGCTCGTTCTTCATGCTGTGCTCCCAGCCCACGAGCTCCGTCACCGTGACCTGGTAGCCGCTGGCTTCGAGGTACAGGCAGCGCAGCACGTTGGTGAGCTGGCTGCCGATCTCGCGCGTGTGCAGCGGATGGCGCCACAGCTCCGCCAGCGGCGTGCGGGACAGCGCCAGCGCCTTGGTCTCGCGCAGGCAGGCGGCGACCTCGGCCTGGCAGCAAGGCACCAGCACCATGAAGCGCGCCTGCTTGGCCAGCCCGAAGGCGATCGCGTCGTCGGTGGCCGTGTCGCAGGCATGGAGCGCGGTGACGACATCGATCCGCGGCGGCAGCTCCGCCGCGGTCGCGGATTCGGCCACCGTGAGATTGAGGAAAGCCATGCGGTCGAAGCCCAGCCGCGCGGCCAGCGCGCGCGATTTCTCGACCAGCTCGGCCCGGGTCTCGATGCCGTAGACATGGCCGGCGCCGCCCTGCTTGAAGAACAGGTCGTAGATGATGAAGCCGAGGTACGACTTGCCGGCGCCATGGTCGGCCAGCGACGCCTCGGCCCCTTCGCCAGGGAGCTCGCGCAGCAGCTTCTCGATGAACTGGAACAGGTGGTAGACCTGCTTGAGCTTGCGCCGCGAATCCTGGTTCAGCCGGCCTTCGCGCGTGAGGATGTGCAGTTCCTTCAGCAGCTCGACCGATTGTCCCGGCCGCAATTCGGCCGGCACTTCCGCCTCGGCCCTGGACGCCTTCGACGCCTTGTTCATGATGCACTCCCAGGCCCGACGTCGAGCGCGGCCCAGCCGTCGGCGCCCAACGCTTCGAGCGTCTCGATGTTGCGGCCGAAGATCGCCTCGGCCTCCGGAAAGGCGTCCACCGCCCGGCTCACGCTGTCTTCGCGCAGCAGGTGCAGCGTGGGATAAGGCGCCCGGTTGGTGGCGTTGGTGATGTCGTCGGCCTCGGTGCCGCCGAACTGGAAGCGCGGGTGAAAACTCGCCAGCTGGAACACGCCGTCGAAGCCGGCGCGCGCCAGGCGCCGTTCGGCACGCCCCGTGAAATCGTTGAAGTCGAGGAAATCGGCCAGCGTGTTCGGTGCCATCAGCAGCGTGGTGTCGCGCTCCGACGCAGCGCTGGCCGCCAGCGCCCGGGCTTCGGCGAGCAGCGCGTCGATCAGTCCGGATTCGTCGCCCGCCAGGTAGACGGCATAGTGAACCTGGCCACGCACGTGCACGGCCTTGGCGAAGGGGCACAGGTTGAGGCCGATCACGGCGCGCTCGAGCCAGCGCCGGGTGTCGGCCTCGGCTTGCGCAGCGGAGACCGGAGCGCTGTCGATCATGCCGTGCCCCTCCTGGAGACCGGCCGCGCCAGCCGGGCCGCCAGGCCCAGGCCGGCCAGCGAGCACGACAGGGTGACGATCCAGGTCCATTGCCAGCCGCCCATGCGATGGGCCAGCCAGGCCACGACCGGCGGGGCGACGAACTGACCGAACGACGAGGCCTGCTGCATCATGCCCACGGTGGTCGAGACCGTGGCGGGCCCAGGCGCCAGCCGCACGCTGAGCATGAACAAGGTCGCCGGCACCATGCCGCCGCCGAGCGAGAACAGGCAGACCGCCAGGTAGCGCAGGGCCGGCGGCAGGCTCCAGGCGGTCTCGGGCGTACCGATCCGCAGAAAGGCCGCGACGCTCGCGAGCGCCATCACGACGAAGCCCCAGCGCAGCAGCCGAACCGGTGGCAGCCCTTGCTGGAGCAGCCGGCCGCCGACCACGTTGCCGATGATGTTGAGGGCCGCGGCGAGCGCGGTCAGTGCCGCGTTCCAGCCGCTCGGGACGCCGGCGTCGACATAGATCGCCGGCAGGAATCCGATCACGGCGATCCATTGCGAGGAGTAGACCGCGAAAGCCAGCGCCAGCGTCCACGGACCGCCCGCGCTCAGTGTGTCGCGCAGGCGAACGCCCCACCCTTCTGCCGAACCGACGGACGCCACGCGGACGCGGGCGCCGTCGGCCGGCACCGCCAGCGCGACCCAGACGGCCGCGCAGGCCGAAGCCGCCGCCAGGGCGCACCACCAACCGGGCCAGCCGGACTGGGCGATCAGCGCCGGCCCGACCAGCAGCGCCAATGCCACCCCGAGCGGCATGTAGGCCCCCCAGAGTCCGATGGCGGCCTTGTCGGCACCCACCGGCGCGACGGCACGGATCAGTCCCGGCCCTGGCATGACGGCCAACAGGAAGCCGACCCCCTCGAGCGCCCGCAGCGCGAGCAGCCAGGCAAAGGCCTGCGCCGGATCGTCGACCCAGACGCCGACACCGCCACCGGCCGCACTGGCGACGGCGAGCAGCGCCAGTCCGGCCAGCATGCTGCGTCGAAGACCGATGGCGTCGGCCATCAACCCGACACCAAGCCCCAGGCTCATGCCGGCGACCTGCACCAGCGACAGCAAAAATCCCGCCTGCACCAGCCCGATGCCCAGGCTGGCCTGCAAGGCGGGCACCGCCGGCGGCAGCTTGCCGATATGCAGCGCCGCGGCGACGCCGCCGGCGACGACCGCCAGCGCGGCGACCGGAATCCCGGGACGGGTCGCAAGGGGGCTCATGGCACCCACCGCTGCCCCGTGAGGCGCTCGTACTCCCGGATCGCGAACCGATCGGTCATGCCGGCGATGTAGTCCGCCACGCCGCGCTGCCGGTCGTCGCGACGGGCGAAGGCCTCGGGCATTTCCGCCGGCGCCGCCAGGTAGGCATCGAACAGCGCACGCACCACGCCCTGCGCCTGTTCGGCGGTCTGCACCACTTGCGGATGGCGGTACAGATTGCGAAACAGGAAGCGCTTGAGCGCGGTGGATTCGGCCCGCATCCCGGCACTGAAAAGCACCAGCGGATCGCTTCGCCGGACCGCGTCGGCGTCGGCCGGCGCGGCCGCCTCGAGCGCGCCCCGCGTGGCGTCGATGACGTCGTAGACCTGGGCGCTCAGCATGCGGCGGATCGTCTCGTAGAGCACCCGCCGCCCTTCCAGCCCCGGGTGCTCGGCCAAGGCCTCGCGCCGGTGGCGATCGAACAGGTCGACCTCGCCCAGGAGCTCGATGCTGATCAGGCCCGACCTGACGCCGTCGTCGATGTCGTGGGCGTTGTAGGCGATCTCGTCGGCCAGGTTGCACAGTTGCGCTTCCAGGCCGGGCTGGGTCCGATCGCAGAAGCGCCGCCCCACCCCGCCGGGCTCCGCGGCCTCGATCCGCTCGGCATTGGCGCGCGAACAGTGCTTGAGGATGCCTTCGCGAGTCTCGAAGCTCAGGTTGAGGCCGTCGTATTGCGGATATCGGTGCTCGAGCTCGTCGACCACGCGCAGGCTCTGCAGGTTGTGCTCGAAACCGCCATGCGCCTGCATGCAGGCGTCGAGCGCATCCTGTCCGGCATGGCCGAAGGGGGTGTGGCCGAGGTCGTGGGCCAGCGCGATCGCCTCGACCAGGTCTTCATTGAGCCGCAGCGCCCGCGCGATCGAACGTCCGAGCTGCGCGACCTCGAGCGAGTGCGTCAGGCGGGTGCGAAACAGATCACCCTCGTGGTTCAGGAACACCTGGGTCTTGTAGACCAGGCGCCGGAAGGCGGTCGAGTGCACGATGCGGTCGCGGTCGCGCTGGAAGTCGTCGCGGGTCGGCGCCGGCGCCTCGGCATGACGCCGGCCGCGCGAGCGGGCCGGATCGCTGGCGTAGGGCGCGAGGCTCATCGGAAGAAGCCCGGCAAGATCAAGCGGCGCAGCACTGCGCCAGGACTTCGCGCACCATGGCATCGGGCGCGCCGCGCACGACCGCCGAACCGGGCTTGTCGAGCACCACGAAGCGGATTTCGCCGGCCTCGGATTTCTTGTCGACCCGCATCAGTTCCAGGTAGCGCTCGGCGCCCAGGGCGGGCGCGACCACCGGCAGGCCGGCACGCCGCACCAGCGCGGTCAGCCGCTCGACGAAGGCGGCATCGATGCCGCCGAGACGCGCCGACAGCTGCGCCGCCAGGACCATGCCGCAGCCGACCGCCTCGCCGTGCAGCCATTCGCCATAGCCGAGCCCGGACTCGATCGCATGGCCGAAGGTATGGCCGAAATTGAGGATCGCGCGCAGGCCGGCTTCGCGTTCGTCCTGGCCCACGACCTCGGCCTTGATTTCGCAGCTGCGCTTGACCGCATGCGCCAGCGCCGCGGGCTCGCGGGCGATCAGCGCATCGATGTGGGCCTCGATCCAGGCCAGGAAGTCCAGGTCGTAGATCGGCCCGTACTTGATGACCTCGGCCAGCCCGGCGCTGAGCTCGCGCGGCGGCAGGCTGGCCAGCGTCGCCAGGTCGCACAACACCAGCTTCGGCTGGTAGAAGGCGCCGATCATGTTCTTGCCCAGGGGGTGGTTGATCGCGGTCTTGCCGCCGACCGACGAATCGACCTGCGCCAGCAGCGTCGTCGGCACCTGCACGAAGGGCACGCCCCGCATGTAGCTGGCGGCGGCGAATCCGGTCATGTCGCCCACCACGCCCCCGCCCAGCGCGAACAGCACCGTCTTGCGATCGGCGCCGCGGGCCAGCAGGGCGTCGAAGACCCGGTTCAGGGTCTGCCAGTCCTTGTGCGCCTCGCCATCGGGCAGCTCGAGCACGTGCACCTCGCGGTAGCGGCCGGCCAGCGCCTCGCGCAAGGTGGCCGCATAGAGCGGCGCCACGGTGGTGTTGGTGACGATCAGGGCGCTGGCGGCCGAAGGGGCGGCCGCGAAGCTGCGCGGATCGCCCAGCAGGTCGCTGCCGATCAGGATCTGGTAGCTGCGCTCGCCGAGCTGGATCTCGACGCGTTCGGGAGGGACTGGCAATGGCATCCCCCGAGTTTAGGTGCATGCGGCGGCGCGGGTCCGGCCCGGCCCCGGAGGCCGGTCAGTCTGTCAGCGGGCCTGGGTCGGGGGGCACCACCACGCCGGCGAGTTCCAGCTGCATCACGATGATGTTGACCACCACCGAGATCGACGGCCGGCCGGTCTCGACGGTTTCGTGGGCGGTCTCGCGGTAGAGGGGGTCGCGCGCGTCATGGAGCTCGCGCAGCCGGCCCAGCGGATCGGCCACCTGCAGCAGCGGACGCTTGACGTCGTGGCGCAGCCGGCGGAACAGGTCCTCGGGCAGCGAGCGCAGGTAGAGCACATGGAAGCCGGCCCGCAGGGCCTGCCGATTGGCCTCGCGCAAGACGCAGCCGCCACCGGTGGCGACCACGCCATGCGGCGCGGCGGCCAGCTCGGCGATCACGGATTGCTCAACATCCCGGAAACTGGCCTCTCCTTCGCGCTCGAAATAGTCGCGGATCGAGCAGCCGATCCGCTCCTCGATCACGTGATCGCTGTCGACGAAGGGAAGTTGAAGGCGCTGCGCAAGGCGCCGGCCAATCGCGGATTTGCCGGCGCCGGGCAAGCCGACGAGTGCGACCGCCATGCAAAGCTGCGAACGCCGCGCGTCAGCGCGCAGCGTTGCGGTCGGTGATCATTTTCGGGGTGATGAAGACGAGCATTTCAGTTTTGTTGGCAGTGCGAGTGCGCGTCCGGAACAGCGCCCCGAGGTAGGGCACCTCACCAAGCACCGGGATGCGCGATTCGTCGTTGGATTCGGTGAGCTCGAAGATACCACCGATGACGACCGTGCCGCCGTTTTCGACCAACACCTCGGTCTGCACGTGCTTCGTGTTGATCGCGAAGCCGGCGGTGGTCGGCTGACCCACCGTGTCCTTGTTGACGTCCAGCGTCAGGATGATGTTGCCCTCGGGCGTGATCTGCGGCGTCACCTCGAGCTTCAGGTTGGCCTTGCGGAATGCGATCGAGGTGGCGCCGCTGGAAGTCGCGACCTGGTAGGGCAGTTCGGTGCCCTGCTCGATGAGCGCCTTGGTCTGGTCGGCGGTCACGACACGCGGGCTCGACACCACCTTGCCCTTGCCGTCGGCTTCGAGGGCCGAGATCTCGAGGTTCAGGATGCGCGAGAGGCTCGAATTGAACAGCGAGATCGCGAAGGTGCCCGGCGCATTGCCGTTGCCGGAGACACCGGTCGACGGCAGGTTGACGAAATTGCTGCCCGTCGGGGTCGAGATCAGGTTCGGCGGCGTCGTGGCGGTCCCGGGGATGAAGGTCGTCGGCCCGATCGCGTTGTTGTTGTTCAGCGCGCCGCCGCCGAGGCGCACGCCCAGCGACTTGCCGAAGGTGTCGGACGCCTCGACGATGCGGGCCTCGATCAGCACCTGGCGCACCGGGATGTCCAGCTTCTGGATCAGCTCGGCCACCTGCACCAGCCGCGACGGGATGTCCGAGACGAACAGCTGGTTGGTGCGGGCTTCGGCGATCACGCTGCCGCGCGGGCTCAGGATGCGGGTGGTGCTGCTGCCGCCGCCGCCGCCGCTGGAGGCGCCGGTGCCGGTCAGGCCCTGGGCGATCTGGATCGCCTTGGTGTAGTTGAGCTGGAACGACTGGGTGCGCAGCGGCTCCAGGTTCTGGATCGCGGCCTGGGCCTCGAACTCCATCTTTTCCTTGGCGTTGATCTCGTCCTTCGGTGCGATCCAGAGCACGCTGCCGTTCTTGCGCATGCCCAGGTTCTTGGCCTGCAGGATGATGTCGAGCGCCTGGTCCCAGGGCACGTCCTTCAGGCGCAGGGTCAGCGAACCCGTCACCGAGTCGGAGGTCACGATGTTGAAGTTGGTGAAGTCGGCGATCACCTGCAGCAGCGAGCGCACTTCGATGTTCTGGAAGTTCAGCGACAGCTTTTCGCCGTTGTAGCCGACGCCCTGCGTCAGCTTGGTCGGATCGATCTTGCGCGGACGCACTTCGACCACGAACTGGTTCTCGCTCTGGTAGGCGCTGTGCTCCCACTCGCCGCGCGGCTCGATCACCATCCGGACGCGGTCGCCGACCTGCTGGGTGGTCACGAGCTGCACCGGGGTGCCGAAGTCGGAGACGTCGAGGCGACGGCGCAGGCCTTCGGGCAGGGTCGACTTGGTGAACTCGACCACCAGGTTCTTGCCCTGCTGGCGGATGTCGACGCCCACCTGGTTGTTGGCGAGGTCGACGATCACGCGGCCGGTGTTGTCGCTGCCCAGGCGGAAATCCACATCGCGCAGGGGCAGCATGTCGCGATTGCGGTTCTCGGCGAAGGCGGACGGCGTCGAAGCGGCCAGTGCGGCACCCGCGACCGGTTCCAGAGAGACCAGCAGGGACTTGCCCTGGATCTCGGTCTTGTAGGCGGTGGCCTGCTTCAGGTTCAGGACCAGGCGCGTGCGATCGCCGGCCTGGACCACGTTGACCGAGCGCAGGTTGCCCTGGTTGACCTCGATCGCGTTGCGGCCGATGGCGTTGGTCACGCCCGGAAAATCAAGCGCGACACGGGCCGGCGACTGGATCGCGAAGCCGGTCGGCGCCGCGGCCAGCGGCTGGGTGAAGTCGACCCGGATCACCTCGGCGCCGGACTGCATAGAACTCGTGACCGATTCGATCGCGTTCTGCGCATGAACGACTGCCGCGGCACCGAAGGCCACGATCGCGGCACCGGCCACGCGCAGCCACTGCGCAAGCATAGATTTTTGTTGGTTCATTTCGCCTTCTCTTGCAACTGCAGCGTCGCGACGCGTTCGATCCATTCACCGGCAGCGTCCTGCACGATTTCACGCAAGCCGAGTTCGGTTTCGCTGATACGGGTGATGCGCCCGTAGTTGAGTCCCAGATAGTTGCCGACCCGCACCTGGTAGAGCAGCTTGTCGACGCTGATCAGCGCCACCGGCTGGCCATTGCGGCTCAGGCTGCCGACCATCGCCATGGAGTCGAGCGGGAAGGCCTCGAGCGCTTCCTTGCGACGCGCCAGTTCGGGCGCGATCAGGCCCGAGGTGCTGGGCTGGGCCGAGTCCCGGCGCAGCGCCTGCGTCAGCTTCTGAATGTTGAACGGGTCGAAGGCCGCGGCCTCGGTGTACGCCTGCGGCGTGAACTTCTTCGGTTCGGTGATCGGCGGCACGCTGGGCTTCACCTGCGCGCGCTGTTCGGCCATCCAGCGCTGGAGGTCTTCCTGCTCCGAGCCGAAGCAGCCGGTCAGCCCGACGGCTGCGACCGCGATCCATAGACAGCTGAGCGTTCTCATTTCTTCTTGGCCCCCGCAGCCGCGGCCGCTGCGCGCTTCTGCGCCGCCTGCTCCTCCTCGTCGAGGTAGCGATAGGTGCGCGCCGTGGCGTCCATGACCAGCACGCCGTCTTTTTGCGGCGCCACCGAGAGGTTGTTCAGCGTCACGATCCGCGACAGGTTCGCGATGTCGGCGGCGAAGGCACCCATGTCGTGGTAGCGGCCGGTCACGCGGACCGCGATCGGGAGCTCGGCGTAGTAGTCCTTGACCGAAATCTGACCCGGACGGAACAGCTCGAACTGGAGGCTGCGGCCCAGGCCGGCCTGGTTGATGTCCGACAGCAGCGCATCCATCTCGGCCTTGCTGGGCAGCTGCTTCTCGAGCAGCGTGACGTATTGCTGCACCTGCTCGCGCTGCTTCTTGAGCAGATCGAGGTTGGCGGCCTGCGCCACCTTCTTCTGGTAGTCGGCCCTGAGGGTGACTTCCTTGGCGCGCTCGGCATCGAGCTCGTCGTTCGAATTGGTGAGCCAGACGAACCACAGCGCCGCCAGCACCGCCGCGACCACGGCGACGCACAGGGCGTACCGCGGCACCGGTGGCCAGACCGACGGATCGTTGGGGTTCAGCCCCTGGAACTGCTGGCTGAAGCGGCGCAGGGCCAGTGCGAGGTCGAACCTCTCGGAAGGGCGTTTCTTTGCCATGAGCGCTTACCCCTTCGCCTTGATGGCCGCGGGCGCGCCGGCGGGTGGTTTCTGGGCGTCGGTCGGCCGCTTGAGGCCGATGCGCATCCTGAAGTTGGCGACCCGCCGCTGATCGCGCGCACTCAGGCTCACCGTCGCCGAAGTGATCTCGATGAGCTCGGGCTTGACCAGCCACGGGCTGCTGTTGCCCAGGTTGCGGAGCAGCTCGGAGACCCGCTCGTTCGACTGCGCCATGCCCTGCAGCGTGACGGTCTGGTTTTCCTGCTTCATGCTGGTGATGTAGACCCCGTCCGGCAGCTGCCGGACCAGCTCGTTGAGCAGGTGGACGGGCAAGTTGCGGTCGCCTTGCAGGTCTTCGACCGCCGTCTGGCGGGCGCGCAAGGCGGCGATCTCGGCCTGCAGCGTGGAAATCTCCTTGATCTCCGTCTCGAGTTTGGTGATCTCGGTCTTCAGCAGCGCGTTTTTCGACTGCTGGTTCGAGATCTGGGCCTGGAACCAGAGGAACGCGGTGACCGCGATGAGCCCGCCCAGCACGGCGGAAAGACCCAGCGTGGCATAGAAAGTCTCGCGACGGCGCTTGCGCGCGGCTTCGCGGTGCGGAAGCAGATTGATCAGGATCACTGCAGGAACCTCCGCATCGCGAGGCCGCAGGACGTCAGGTAGGAGGCCGCCTCGCGCCGCACCTTCTTCTCGCGGATGCTGCTGCCGATCTCCATGCCGTCGAACGGGTTGACCAGCGAGCAGGCGAACGAGGTCTGGCGCGTGACTGCGCTCGTGAGGCCGGGCAGGCCCGCCGATCCGCCCGCCAGCAGAACGTAGTCGACGCGGTTGTGCGGCGTGCTCGTGAAGAAGAACTGCAGCGCCCGGGCGATTTCCTGTGCGATGCTGGCCACGAAGGGCTTGAGCACGCCGGCCGCGTAGTCGTCGGGCAGTTCGCCGCTGCGCTTCTTGGCCTCGGCTTCCTCGGCCGAGAAGCCGTATTGGCGAACGATGAGCTGGGTCAGCTGGGCGCCGCCGAAAGCCTGGTCACGGTCATACAGGACTTCCTGGTTGCGCAGCACCTGCATGCTGGTGGTGAAGGCACCGACCTCGAACAGCGCGACCACGGCGTCCTGGCCCTGGCCGGGCAGTTGCTCGATCAGGCGCGCCGTCGCCAGCCGGGAGGCATAGGACTCGACGTCGAGGATCACGGCCTTGAGACCCGAGGCCTCGGCCAGGCCCTGGCGGTCCTGCACCTTTTCCTTGCGGGAGGCGGCGATCAGCACCTCGACATCGCCGGCCGAGTTGGCACTCTGCCCGATGACGCAGAAATCGAGGCTCACCTCGTCCAGCGAGAACGGGATGTACTGGTTGGCTTCCGACTCGACCTGGATCTCGAGCTCCTGCTCGCTCATGCCGCCGGGCAGGATGATCTTCTTGGTGATCACGGCCGATGGCGGCAGGGCCAGCGCGACATTCTTGGTGCGGGTGCCGCTCTTGCGGACCACGCGCCGCACGGCCTCCGCGACTTCGTCGAACTTCTCGACATTGCCGTCGGTGATCCAGCCGCGTTCGAGGGGCTCGATCGCACAGCGCTCGAGCACCAGCTTGCCGCTCGCGTCACGGCCGAGTTCGACCAGCTTGACGCTGGACGAACTGACGTCGAGCCCGAGCAGAGGCGCGGGCTGGCGGCGAAACAACGATCCGAGAGCAGTCAAGTTCGATCCCATCCGTTTGTAACGATTGGAAATAATTGCGAGTGGTTGCATGCTAGCAGCAAGGTGCAAGCCAATCCAAGCGCCGAATCCCCAGTGAGTGAGCAATCGTTGTCAAAAGTCGACGTAACAGTTCGGAACTGCAACTTGCGTCACAAATAAGAGTACTTGGGTCCTAACTGCTACCGCGGCGCCGTCCTACGGCGGCGCGTTTTTATAATGCGCTCAGACTCCAACAGCCTCAATGCCCGAAAACTCTCGACCCAAAGGGCCTGCGAAGGCTCCCGTTCCCAAACGCCCGGCCTGGCTGAAATGGTTGCTTCGCCTGATCCTGTGGAGCCTCGGCCTCGTGGTGGCCGGGACGGTCGCGCTGATCTGCGTGATCGCGGTCGCGCTGGCGGTCGCCTACCCCAACCTGCCTGACATCTCCGAGCTCGCCGACTACCGTCCCAAGCTGCCGCTGCGGGTGTTTTCGGCCGAAGGGATCCTGATCGGCGAGTTCGGCGAAGAGCGCCGCAACCTGACGCCGATCGCGACCATCCCGAAGATCATGAAGGATGCGGTGCTGGCCGCCGAGGACGCCCGCTTCTACGAGCACGGCGGCGTCGACTACAAGGGCATGCTGCGGGCCGGCATGGCCAACATGAACCGGGCCAAGAGCCAGGGCGCGTCGACCATCACGATGCAGGTGGCGCGCAACGTCTACCTCAGCTCCGAAAAGACGCTGACCCGCAAGATCTACGAAGTGCTGCTGACCTTCAAGCTCGAGCACCTGCTGAGCAAGGACCAGATCCTCGAGATCTACCTCAACCAGATCTACCTGGGCAACCGCGCTTACGGCTTCGCGGCCGCCTCCGAGGCCTATTTCGGCAAGCCGCTGTCGGACATCACGATCGCCCAGGCGGCGATGCTCGCCGGCCTGCCGAAGGCACCGGGCGCCAACAACCCGGTCAACAACCCGGCCCGCGCCCGCGGCCGCCAGCTGTACGTGATCGACCGCATGCAGGAGGCCGGCTTCATCAACGCCGACCAGGCCGCCCAGGCCCGCAAGGAGGAACTGCACCTGCGCGACGCCGCCGACCCGACGCGGCTGCACGCCGAGTACGTGGCCGAGACCGTGCGCCAGCTGATGTACGCGCAGTACGGCGACAGCACCTACACGCGCGGGCTCAAGGTCTACACCACGCTGGTCGCGGCCGACCAGGCGGCGGCCTACCGTGCGCTGCGGCGCGGGATCATGGACTACGAGCGGCGCCAGATCTACCGTGGCCCCGAAAAATTCGTCGACCTTCCGAACGACCCCAAGGAGCTCGACGAAGCGGTCGACGATGCGTTGGCCGACCACCCCGACAACGGCGACGTCATGTCGGCCGTGGTGCTGAAGGCGAACGCCAAGGAGATCCAGGCGGTGCGCGGCAACGGCGACGCGGTCCAGATCACCGGCGACGGCCTGAAGCCGGCACAGTCCGGGCTGTCGGACAAGGCGCCGCCCAACATCCGGATCCGGCGCGGCGCCGTGATCCGGGTCGTGAAGACCCCGAAGGGCGCCTGGGAAATCACCCAGCTGCCCGAGGTGGAAGGCGCTTTCGTCGCCATGGATCCGCGCGACGGCGCCGTCAAGGCGATGATCGGCGGCTTCGACTTCGACAAGAACAAGTTCAACCACGTCACGCAGGCCTGGCGCCAGCCGGGTTCGAGCTTCAAGCCCTTCATCTATTCGGCCGCGCTCGAGAAGGGCTTCACGCCCAGCACCGTGATCAATGATGCGCCGCTCTTCTTCGATGCCGGCACCACCGGCGGCCAGCCCTGGGAGCCGAAGAACTACGACGGCACCTTCGAAGGCCCGATGTCGATGCGCCGGGCGCTGATGAAGTCGAAGAACATGGTGTCGATCCGCATCCTGCAGTCGATCGGCACCCGCTACGCCCAGGACTGGGTCACCAACTTCGGCTTCGAGCGCGAGAAGCACCCGGCCTACCTGCCGATGGCGCTGGGCGCGGGCTCGGTGACGCCGATGCAGATGGCGACCGCGTACTCGGTGTTCGCCAACGGCGGCTATCGCGTCAACCCCTACCTCGTGACCCGGGTGACCGACCACAAGGACAAGGTGCTGGTCGACAAGCAGCCGCCGCTGCTCAACGAGACCCTGCGCGCGGTGCCGCAGCGCAACGCCTTCCTCATGGCCAGCCTGCTGCAGTCGGTGGCCAGCGGCGGCACCGCGGCCAAGGCGCAGGCGACGCTCAAGCGGACCGACATCTACGGCAAGACCGGCACCACCAACGACTCGCTCGATGCCTGGTTCGCGGGCTTCCAGCCCACCATGGCGGCAGTCGCGTGGATGGGCTACGACACGCCGCGCAAGCTGGGCGACCGCGAGACCGGCGGCGGGCTGAGCCTGCCGATCTGGATCAACTTCATGGAGACCGCGATCAAGGGCGTGCCGGTGGCCGAGGTGCCGGCGCCGCCGGGCGTGGTGAATGTCGGCGGCGAGTGGTACTACGACGACTACGCGCCGGGCCGCGGCGTCGCCAGCCTGGGCGTCGACAGCGGACCGACGCAGCCGGCGGAGGCGATCGCGGCACCGCCGATCAGCGCGCCGGCGCCGGTGGAGGAGCGCAGCCGGATCCTGGACCTCTTCAGGAATTAGGCTCGCCCCCAGGTTGCCCCTCACTTCGTGTGGGGCGCCCACCCCCTACCGGGGGCAACACCAGCGGCCCGGCAAAGCCAGTTCCGCGGTGTTTCACCAACGGGCCGGGCTGCGCCGGCCGAGGGAGATCGTTACGCCGTCTCGCTCAGCCGGCGATGAACTGGAGCGGCTGGCCTGATTGCCGGGTCGCCTCGCGCGACAGGTTGTCGAAGAATTCCTCGCCGGTCTTGGTGTCGACCCAGGCGCGGCCGTCGTGCCGGTAGTGGTAGCCGCCGGAACGCGCGGCGAGCCAGATCTCCTGCAGCGGCTTCTGCAGGTTGACGATCAGCTGGCTGCCGTTGCCGAAGATGATCGTGATCATTCCCCCGACCCGCTGGTTGTCGATGTCGACGTCGCTCTCGTCGTTGATTCGGTCGCAGCTGCGCTCGATCGCTGCCAGTGCGGCTTCCGCGCGGTCCATGTATTCGGGGTCGGTCATCGAGGCTCTCGGTCTTGGAACAGGACTCATTTTCCTGCATCCGGCCTCAGTTCATCGGCGGTGTGGCCAACGGGCCCGTCGAATGTGCTGCGAGGAAACCCTCCGAGAACTTGCGCACCGCCGTGGAGGAGACATGGTTCCTGTCCCAGTAGAGGCCATAGCCGTCCTTGATCGCCGGGCAGCGATTGGCATCGCAGAAGAATCCTGCGGGCTCGACGTAGGTGACATTGGCGTGCATCGCCTGCAAGCTTCTGATGAAGGTCCGCGAGGGCGCGGCCTGGCGGTCGAATTCCTGTCGACTCACCGAACAGGCCTCGGCCTGCGGCGAGTCCAGGCATGCGGAAGCGGACTCGTTCAAATAGGGCGTAGGGCCCAGGATGAGGACATTCCGGACCCGGGGCGCGACGCGGGCCACGGTCTGCTCGATCTGGCGCGCGAAATCATCCTCGCCGGCATGGGCCAACCAGGCCGCGGACAAGATCAAGGTATCGACTGCTTCGACTTCGCTGATCGCCAGCGCGTTGAACGCCTTGCAGCGCTGCGCTTCCAGCAACTGCTTTCGATTGTCGTAGTCGATCGCCGGCGGACAGGCGTCCCTTGAGAAACTGATCGCGGCACCGCCCTCTTGCGCCGCCAGCGCCCACGCGAACGGTTGCCATGCGAGCGCGTAGGAGTCGCCCCAGATGGCGACCCGCACCGGTTTGTCCACGGCCGAATTGCAGCCGCGTTTCGGAACCTGGGTGACGGCCTCGTCGCCGGTCGAATGGCATCGAAAGCGGTTTTCGGGGAAGTCCCGGCTGATGCGCTCCGCCGGACTGTCTGTGCCAGGACCTGTCGCCATGGCGTCGGTGAAGACGACGCTGCAATAGGCGAGCACCAGTGATGTCAGCAGCCCCGCGAAGACCAGTTGGCGATTCGGCGTGGTCCGTGCGGGATGCCTGAGCGGCTTCTCGACCAGGCGGAAGCTGGCCCATGCGAGTCCTACCGCCGCCGCACACAGCATGGCGCGCGTGAGCGCCGGCGCCTGACCCGGATGCACTGCCCGTGCCAGCGCAAGCAGCGGCCAGTGCCACAGGTAGAGCGAATAGGAAATCAGCCCGAAGAACAGCGCCGGCCCGGAGCGCAGCACGGCGCCGACCCGACCGAGGTCGGCGTTCGCATGGCTCGCGTACACGAGCATTGCCGCAGCAGTCACGGCGAGTGGAACGCGCACGCCGCCGGGCAGCGCGCCAGGCAGGACGACCGCCGACATCAAAAGGCCGATGGCAGTGATCGAAAGCAGCCGGCCGGAGGCGGGGCGCTGCCAGCTTCGCAGCGCGATCAAGCCGCCGGCTGCCAGCTCCCAGAACCTGGCGGGCATCTGGTAGAAGGCGGCATTCGGGCTGAACAGGCCCAGGCCGAGCGCGAGCAGGAACGAGAACAGCGCGCAGGCCGCGACGATTCCGAACAAGCGACCGGGACGCCGGCGCAGCACCAGCACCATCAAGACCGGCCACAGCAGATAGAACTGTTCTTCGACGCCGAGCGACCACAGATGCAGCAATGGCAGGCGCTCGACGACCGGGTCGAAATAGCCCCCGGTATTCGCTTGAAAATAAAGATTGCCCACGAAGAGCAGGGACGCCGCCGCGGATCGCCCGACTGCTTCCACTTCTCCGACGCCCTGCAGCAGGAGGTTCGACGCCACCAGGGTGCAGGCGACCACCACCACGAGCATCGGGAAGATTCGGCGAACACGCCGTGCATAGAACGCCGACAGGTCGATCGAGCCGTTCGCCTTCCACTCGGCATTCAACAGGCGCGTAATGATGTAGCCGGAGATGACGAAGAAGACATCCACGCCGACGAATCCGCCTGGAAAGATCGTTGGAAACGCATGGAAACCGATCACCGACAGGACGGCGAGGGCACGCAATCCGTCGATTTCGGGCTTGTAGCCCAGCATGGGCGATGACGGTTGGCGCAGGGGTTGCAAGGCGTGTTCAGGTCGAAAAGTACAATTTCGCCATGTTGAATGTTCGCCAAATTCTAGTGAGCGCCTTTGGCCTCGCGCTCGTCGGGGTCGGCCTCGCGGCCTGCGGCCAGAAGGGCTCGCTGTACCTGCCCACCGATCCGCTCGCCAAGGAACGCACCACGCTGCCCGGCCTGCTGCTGCCCACGCCGCCCGCCAGCGCCGCCGGCGATGCCCCGGCCAAGCCGCCGGCAGCCGCCAGCAGCGCCCCCGCAGGAGCCAGCCAGTGAACGCCGCCGCACGGCTCCCGGGCCATCCCCACATCGCGCGCCACGACGGCGCCCTGCAGGTCGAAGGCCGGCCGCTCGCCGAACTGGCGCAGCAATACGGCACCCCCCTGTTCGTCTACTCGAAGCAATGGATGCTCGACGCCCTCGCCGCCTACCAGCGCGGCTTCGAGGGCCGCGATGCGATGGTCTGCTACGCGATCAAGGCCAATTCCTCGCTGGGCGTGCTGCGCGTCTTCGCCGAGGCCGGCTGCGGCTTCGACATCGTCTCCGGCGGCGAACTGGCGCGGGTGCTGGCCGCCGGCGCCGATCCGGCCAAGGTGATCTTCTCGGGCGTCGGCAAGACCCGGGCCGAGATGCGGCAGGCGCTGGCGGCCGGCATCGGCTGCTTCAATGTCGAAAGCGAAGCCGAGCTCGACGTGCTCAATGCGGTCGCGCTCGAAGAAGGCCGCCGCGCCGCGGTCAGCATCCGCATCAATCCCAACGTCGATCCGAAGACCCATCCCTACATCTCGACCGGGCTCAAAGGCAACAAGTTCGGCGTCGCCCACGACCGCGCAGTCCCGATCTACAGGCACGCGGCCTCGCTGCAGGGCCTGCAGGTGGTCGGCATCGACTGCCACATCGGCTCCCAGATCACCGACGCCTCGCCCTACCTAGAGGCCCTCGAGCGCGTGCTCGACCTGGTCGAGGCGATCGAGGCGGCCGGCGTGCCGCTGCACCATCTCGACTTCGGCGGCGGCCTGGGCATCGACTACAACGGCGACACGCCGCCCGCCGCCGATGCGCTCTGGCAGCAGCTGCTCGTGCGGCTCGACGCGCGCGGCTTCGGCCAGCGCCGGCTGATCGTCGAGCCCGGCCGCTCGCTGGTCGGCAACGCCGGCGTCTGCGTGACCGAGGTGCTGTACCTCAAGCCGGGCGAGGAAAAGAACTTCTGCATCGTCGATGCGGCCATGAACGACCTGCCCCGTCCGGCCATGTACCAGGCCTTCCACCAGATCGTGCCGCTGGCCGAGCGCGCCGGCCCGGCCACGACCTACGACGTGGTCGGCCCGGTCTGCGAGAGCGGCGACTGGATCGGCCGCGACCGCGCGCTCCAGGTGGCGTCGGGCGACCTGCTCGCGGTGCTGTCCGCGGGCGCCTACTGCATGGCCATGGCCAGCAACTACAACACGCGCGGCCGCGCGGCCGAAGTGCTGGTGAGCGGCACGCAGGCGACGCTGATCCGGCGCCGCGAATCGATCGACGACCAGCTCGCGAGCGAGCGCATCAACGACTGACCGGCGCCCGGGGTGCGGCGGCGATCGGCCGCGGCGCCTGGCCGCCTTCCCTCTTCTTGCGCGCGAAGTTCCACACGCGCCAGCCGAGCAGCACGGCGATGATCCCGGCGTAGACGAACACTTCGGCGAAGTTGTTCTTGCCGGCCCGCATCCAGAAGAAGTGCAGCAGGCCGAGCGCGGCGATGCCGTAGACCAGCTTGTGCAGCGCCTGCCAGCGCTTCGCGCCCAGCGCCTTGATGGCGCGGTTGAACGAGGTCGCGGCCAGCGGCGTCAGCAGCACGAAGGCCGAGAAGCCGACCAGGATGAACGGTCGCTTGGCGATGTCCTTGGCGATGTCGGCCATCTCGAACCCCATGTCGAACCAGCTGTAGCTCAACAGGTGCACCACGACATAGAAGTACGCGAACAGGCCCAGCATGCGCCGAAAGCGTGCCAGCGCGTTCGCCTTGGCGATGACGCGCAAGGGCGTCACGGCCAGCACGATGCAGATGAAGCGCAAGGTCCAGTCGCCGGTGGAGCGGATCAGGTACTCGGCCGGGTTGGCGCCGAGGCCGTCGGTCAGCGCGCCGTAGAACAGCCAGGCGAAGGGCAGCAGGCAGAGCACGAACACCACCGGCTTGGCGGCCGGGTGCATCAGCAGCTTGTTCATGAATGTCTTTTGATCGGTTGGGGACAGCGCAAAAACCGCTGCGCGGTTTCTTGGTCTGTCCCGCGAGGTCTCAATAATTCTTCTTCAAGTCCATGCCGGCATACAACTGGCCGACCTGGGCCTCGTAGCCGTTGAACATCTGGGTCTTCGCGCGCTTGGCGAACAGCCCCCCGCCATCGCCGATGCGCCGCTCGGTCGCCTGGCTCCAGCGCGGGTGGTCGACGTTCGGATTGACGTTGGAATAGAAGCCGTACTCGTTGGCCGCGGCCTTGTTCCAGGCCGTGCCCGGCTCCTTCTCGACGAAGCGGATCTTGACGATCGACTTGGCGCTCTTGAAGCCGTACTTCCAGGGCACCACGATGCGCACCGGGGCGCCGTTCTGGTTCGGCAGCACCTCGCCGTACATGCCGAAAGTCAGCAAGGTCAGCGGATGCATCGCCTCGTCCATGCGCAGGCCCTCGGCATAGGGCCAGTCGAGCACGCGCGAGCCGACGAAGGGCATGGTCTTGGGATCGGCCAGCGTCAGGAACTCGACGTACTTGGCGTTGCCCTGCGGCTCGACCTTCTTGATCAGTTCCGACAGCGAATAGCCGACCCACGGGATCACCATCGACCAGCCCTCGACGCAGCGCAGCCGGTAGATGCGCTCTTCCTGGGCGCTGAGCTTGAGCAGGTCCTCGATGCCGTACTTGCCGGGCTTCTTGACCAGGCCTTCGACCTCGACGGTCCAGGGCCGGGTCTTCAGGGTGCCGGCGTTCTTCACCGGATCGCCCTTGTCGGTGCCGAACTCGTAGAAGTTGTTGTAGCTGGTGGCGTCCTTGTAGTCGGTCAGCTTTTCCATCGTCTGGGCGCCAGGCACCGCCGATTTCGCGCCCGCGAGCGGCGCCAGCTTGCCCGGTGCCGCCGCCTGCGCCAGTGCGTCACGCGCCGCCCAGGAGGCCATGGCCGCGCCAGCGACACCGCCGGCCATCCAGCGCAGCATGTCGCGCCGGCCTTCGTAGACGCCCTTGGGCGTGATCTCGCTCGAACGCGGGTGGAGGAAGCCGTCGTCGCGGGAATGAATCAACATGAAATGCCTTTCGCCTGAAAACGCTCAGTCAGGGGGAGTTCGTTGCCGATGCCGATCCGGTTACGCGCCAGGCACGCCCCCGGATCATTCCACGCGCAAAGACCGCGCTAGAGCGTGCCGTAGCTGTGCAGCCCGCTCAGGAACATGTTGACGCCGAGGAACGCGAAAGTGGTCACGGCCAGGCCGCCGAGCGCCCACCAGGCCGCCACGGTGCCTCGGAGGCCCTTCACGAGCCGCATGTGCAGCCAGGCCGCGTAGTTGAGCCAGACGATCAGCGCCCAGGTTTCCTTCGGGTCCCAGCTCCAGTAGCCGCCCCAGGCATCGGCCGCCCACAGCGCGCCCAGCACGGTGGCGATGGTGAAGAAGGCGAAGCCGACCGTGATCGACTTGTACATCACGTCGTCGAGCACCTCGTTGGCCGGCAGCCGCGCCGCGATGCGCTTGCGGCCCATCAGGATGCCGGCGGCGATCAGCGCCGAGATCGCGGCATAGCCGACCCAGTAGCTGCCGCCAGCCTCCTGCACGCGCTGGCGGAACGCCACCGGCACGAAGCACAGCGCCACGCCGAGCAGCCAGATCGGCGTCAGCTTGTACCAGCGGGTCTCGGCGGCCTGCTCCTTGATCAGGTAGGCGAAGGCCACCATGGCGGCGAGCGAGAAGGTGCCGTAGCCGATGAAGTTGGCCGGCACGTGCAGCTTCATCCACCAGCTCTGCAGCGCCGGCACCAGCGGCTGGATCTCGTGGGCGTCGCGCACCAGCGTGTACCAGAGCAGGAAGCCGACCGCGGCGCTGACCACCAGCATCACGAAGGCACCCAGCGCGCGGGTGCGATAGCGCCATTCGAAATACAGGTAGAAGGTGGCGGTGAGCCAGCAGAAGAGGACGAACACCTCGTACAGGTTGCTGACCGGAATGTGGCCGATGTCGGGGCCGAGCTGGTGGCTCTCGTACCAGCGCACCATGCTGCCGATCAGCGCCATCGTGACCGCGGCCCAGGCCAGCCGCGAGCCGATCAGGTCCATGGCGTCGCCCTGCCGGCCGCCGAAGAAGCCGATCCAGTAGAAGATCGTGCTCATGAAGAACAGCACGCTCATCCAGAGGATGGCCGACTGGCTCGACAGGAAGTACTTGAGCCAGAAGACGCTGTCGGCCCGCGCCAGGTCGCCCTGGTAGGACGCGATGGCCAGCAGTGCGGCGGCCGCGACCACGATCGCCAGCACCCGCAGCGGCCGCCAGAACCAGCCCAGCCAGACGGCGGCGGGCACGGCCGCCACCAGGATCGTCTGCTCGTAGTAGTCCATCGCACCGTGGTAGCGCGAGAAGGCGAAGACGGCGCCCGCCAGCACCAGCAGCGCGAACACCCAGTCGAGGGCGTTGCGGCGGGAGAGCCAGCTGTCGTTGAGAGTGAGCGTGGTGGTCGTCATGACGCGGTGTCTTTCGTGATGGCGAGCAGCTTGTGCTTCAAGTGCTCGAATTCGCGGTCGCTGTCGATGGTCTTGCGGTTGACCGAGAAAGCCAGGGTCGCCGCCGTGCCCCGGGCGTCGTCGCCGTCCTTCGCGAGCCACACCCAGAGCCGGCGCTCGCGCACGTACAGCATCGCAAAAATGCCCACGATCAGCAACAGACAGCCGAGATAGACGATGTTCTTGCCAGGGGCTCGCGCGACCTGGAAGACGCTGGCCTGGACCTGCTTGAAGTCGGACATCATCATCGCGACCGGGGCCGGATAGAAGTGGGCGTCGCTGATCGCCAGCACCGCCTGCGTAAGGAAAAGCTGCGACTTCTCGTCGGGCGGCATGGCGGCCAGGCCGGCCTGCTCGCGGCTCAGGTTGAGCACCTCGAACAGCACGTCATTGAGGATGCGCACCAGCACGGCGGCCGCGCGTTCGCGCTCGGCCTCGGGCACGTTGGCCTCCATGAACTCGGCCACCGCCTGCCAGCCGCCGCTGCTGACCGCGTCGACCTTGGCCCGCTCGGTGCCCGCGAACAGGGCCAGCGCCCGGGCCGCGGAGGCGCGCAGCTGGGCGGCCAGCTCGGGCCGCTTGGGATCGGTGGCGCGCGCGATGTAGCGGTCGAGGGCGCGGTCGCGCAACTTGGCATCGGCCAGGGCGGCGCGCATGCGCACGAAGCCTTCCATCGAGCCTTGCTCGTCGGCCGGCACGCGCAGGTAGCGGAAGGGGTCCTCGGGCCGCTCGCGCACCCCGAGCAGGAACACCGGCTGGCCGTCCCCGGTGTCGACCGGCACCATGTAGTTCTGGAACTCGCGCGCCTGCCCCGAAGCGTCGCGCAGCTTGTAGCCGATGCTGGGGCCGATGTTGCGCAGCACCTTGGGCTTGTTGGTCTTGTTGGCCGCGCCAAGGCGCGACTCGAGGTCGTGCCGCAGGTCGACCTTGCGGACGTCGGCGCCGCTGGTCATGGCGCCGCCGCCGTCGGCGAAGTTCTCGACGTTGATGACGCGCAGCGCCACCAGCTCGAGCGTGAGCCGGTCGTTGCCGTTGGTGATCTCGCTGCTGCCGCCGATGGTGCCGTCGATCTCGAAGGGCTTGGCGGCCGCGCCCATCGGCACCGCCTTGAGCTTCACGCTGGAGCCGCCGTCGTCGAAGCTCGACTGGTAGATCTCGACGCCCTTGTAGCTGGCCGGGTGGTTGACCTCGATGCGCCTGGGCAGCTGCTCGCCGGTCTCGCGGTCGTGCAGCACCACTTCGCTGGCGAACAGCTTGGGCATGCCGGTCGAGTAGTACTCGACGATGAACTTCTTGAGCTCGATCGAGAACGGAAGGTCCTGCAGCAGCACGCCGTCGGCCTGGTTCAGGATCGCGACGCTGGATTGCGCGCCCTCGGGCACCAGGATGTTGCCGCGGAAGGTCGGGTTGCGCGGCGACAGGCGATGCTCGGGCGCCACGTCCTTGATCAGGCCGCCGCCGGTGTAGACGCTCTTGCCGTTGAACCAGGTCTGGGCCCGCACGACGAGGTCGCCGTCGAACAGGCCGCCGATGCAGACCAGCACGATCGCGCCGTGGGCGGCGATGTAGCCGAGCTTGTGGGCCCCGCCGGCGCGCGCGGCGACCATCCAGCCCTGGCTCTGCCCTTCGGCCTCGCGGTGCTGCAGCTTGACTTTCCAGCCGCCGCCGGCCAGCAGCTCGCCGATGCGCTTGGCGGCGCTGTCGGGCGTCTCGGCCAGCACGGCCTCGGCGCGCTGTCCGAAGGCCTTCAGGCTCTGGGCCCGGATGCCTTCCTTCACGGTCTTCAGGTCGCGCAGGATGTGCGGTGTGTTGCGCGCGATGCACAGCGAGGTGCTGACCACCAGGAACAGCAGGATCAGCAGGAACCACCAGGCGCTGTAGATGGAGTCGAGCCTGGCGGCGCGGAACAGCTCGGCCCAGAAGGGGCCGAACTGGTTCACGTAGTTGCCGACCGGCTCGTGCTGCTTCAGCACGGTGCCGATGATCGAGGCGATGCAGATGATGGTCAGCAGCGCGATCGCGAAGCGCATCGACGAGAACAGCTCCACCGCCGCGCGGACCGCGTGGGGGCCGCGGCGGACGCGAAGGCCGTGGGTGGAGACTGACATCGGTGCGAGGCGTGGAAAGCAAACAAGGCGGGCCATCCTGCCGGATGGACCCGCCTTGTTAGGAGTTTGTTATTGGCGGTTGGTTCAGGCTTGGAGGCCCGGCGTTCAGCGCAGGCCGGCGATGTAGTCGGCGACCGCGGTGATTTCCTTGTTGCTGAGCTTGGCCGCCACCCCGGTCATGACCGGCGAATTGAGGCGGGTGCCTTCGCGGAACAGGGTCAGCTGCTGCGCAGTGTATTCGGCGTGCTGGCCGCCCAGGCGCGGGTATTGGGCCGGGATGCCGGCGCCGTTCGGGCTGTGGCAGCCGGCGCAGGCCGGGATCTGGCGATCGGCGATGCCGCCGCGGAAGATCCGCTCGCCCAGGCCGACCAGGTCCTTCTCCTTGGCGAAGCCCGGCTTGATCTTTTTCGAGGTCACGAACCAGGCGATGTTGCGCATGTCGTCGTCCGACAGCGCCGTGGCCATGGGCTTCATGATCGCGCTCTTGCGCTTGCCGGACTTGAAGTCCTGCAGTTGCTTGAGGATGTATTCGGGGTGCTGCTGCGCCAGCTTGGGGTTCGCCGCGATGGCCGAATTTCCGTCCGCGTTGTGGCACGAGGCGCAGCTCTGGCTGTTTGCCGGCGTGGCATTGAAGACCGTATCGCCCTTGGCGGGGTCGGGCTTCGGTGCCTTGGCGGGCGCCTCGGCAGCCGGCTTTGCAGCGGGCTCGTCAGCCGCGAAGCTGGCACTGGCGGCGGCGCCCAACAGGGCTGCAAGCAGAAATTTGGCAAACAACTTCATATCGGGGGCTTGGATTTATGGCGCAAAACCCGGCGATTCTACAATGGCGCCCCGTACCGAAAGCCCATCGATGACCACCCCGCCGCGGAAGCCCGCCGCCAGCTACTCCCGCAAAGCGACCACCGTCGACCCCCAGGCGGCCGAACGCGCCCGTGTGGCGCGCGGCTGGCTGCACACTGCCCACTTCCTCACGAGCGCCCCCCAGCTCGAGCATCTGCCGACCTTCGACCTGCCCGAGATCGCCTTCGTCGGCCGCTCGAATGCCGGCAAGTCGACCGCCATCAATACCCTGACCCAGCAGACCCGGCTGGCCTTCGCCTCGAAGACACCGGGCCGGACCCAGCACATCAACCTGTTCGGCGTCGGCAAGCAGAAGGTCGACGACGCCGTGCTCGCCGACCTGCCCGGCTATGGCTATGCGGCCGTGCCCAAGGAGGCCAAGCTGCGCTGGCAGCGCGTGATGGGCAACTACCTGATGACCCGTCCGAACCTGCGCGGCGTGGTGCTGATGTGCGATCCGCGCCACGGCCTGACCGAGCTCGACGACATCCTGCTCGACGTGATCCGGCCGCGGGTCGAGCAGGGGCTCAAGTTCCTGGTGCTGCTCACCAAGTCGGACAAGCTCACGCGCTCGGACGGCGCCAAGGCGCTGTCGATTGCGCGACTGCAGGCCGGCGGCGGCGAGGTCAAACTGTTCTCGGCCCTGAAGCAGCACGGCGTGGACGAGGCGGCCGAGCTGCTGTGGCGCTGGGCGCACCCGGAAGACGGGCAGCCCGCGCCGCCTTCCGAGCCGGCATCCGAGCAAGCCCCCATCGACGAGCAGCCCTGAATCCGGCGCTGGCCTCCTCGCCGCATGGACAACGAAGGAGACAGCCTGTGATCGAGACTTTCGCCCGCGCACTGCCGAACGGCACCACCCTGAGCTGCCGCGCGGCCGGCGCGCCCGACCGGCCGCTGATGGTGTTCCTGCACGGTTTTCCCGAGGCCGCGTTCATCTGGGACGAATTGCTCGAGCACTTCGCCGCGCCCGAACACGGCGGCTTCCGTTGCATCGCACCGAACCTGCGCGGCTTCGAACAGTCGAGCGCGCCCACCGAGGTCTCGGCCTACCGGGCCCACCTCCTGGTGCAGGACCTCGCCGAACTGGCGGCCAGCGAGAACCCGGCCGGCCGCATCGAGGTGCTGGTGGCGCACGACTGGGGCGGCGCCTTCGGCTGGGGTTTCGGCAATCGGCACGGCGACCGGCTGGGACGCCTGGTGATCATCAACTCGCCGCATCCCGGCACCTTCGCCCGCGAGTTGCAGAACAACCCGGACCAGCAGGCCGCGAGCGCCTACATGAACTTCCTGGCCCGGCCGGATGCCGAGGCGCTGCTGGCGGCCGACGACTACCGCCGCATGTGGCCGATGTTCCTCGGCATGAAGGCCGGCGCCGATGGCTTCGGCTGGCTCACGGAGCCGGTCAAGGACCAGTACCGCAAGGTCTGGGATGCGGGCCTCAAGGGCGCCTGCAACCTGTATCGCGTCACACCGCTGAAGCCGGCCATGCCCGGCCAGCCGGCGCCCGCGATGCCGGAGATGCCCCACGACAAGCTCACGGTCGCCGCACCCACCCTGGTCCTGTGGGCGCTCGACGACAAGGCGCTGCTGCCCGGTCTGCTGGAAGGCCTGGAGGACTATGTGCCGAAACTCGACGTCGTCCGGGTGCCGGGCGCTACGCACTGGGTGGTGCATGAGCAGCCCAAGTTCGTCGCCGGCGAGATCGAGGCCTTCCTGCGCCGGACTCAATAAACTGGTTTCTCGCCCTCGGGCCGGGTCTTGAAGCGCCGATGCACCCAGTAATACTGCGACGGCATGGTGTCGATGTAGCCCTGCAGGCGCTGGTTCATGAGGGCGGTGTCGGCCACCGGGTCATCGCTCGGGAAGTCTTTCCAGGCCGGCAGCACCTCGATCTCGTAGCCGTCGGGGGTGAGCTTCGAGACCACCGGCACCACCTTGGCCCGCCCCAGCCGCGCGAAGCGCGACAGCGAGGGCACGGTGGCCGCCTGCACGCCGTAGAAGGGCACGAACACCGTCTGGTCGCGGCCGAAGTCCATGTCCGGCAGCAGGTACAGCAGGCCGCCCTTGCGCAGGCCGGCGACGATCGGCTTGATGCCGTCGACCCGGTTCAGCGTGATCACGTTGCCGAAGCGCTTGCGGCCCTCGCTGACCCACTGGTCGATCATCGGATCGCGCTGCGTGGTGTAGATGGTGGTCGACGGCCGGTCGGTGTGCATCGTGAGCGCCGTGGCGGCCGCGTCGAGGCCGTAGAAATGCGGCGCGAACAGGATCATCGGCTCGTGGCCGTGGGCGATCTCCTCGATCACGTCGGCCGCGCCCACCACCTTGAGGCGGCGCGCCACCACCGCCTCCGGCGCATGCCAGAGCCAGCTGCGGTCGAACCAGGACTGCGCCACGTAGACGAAGGTCTGACGCGCCATGCGGCGCCGTTCGGCCTCCGACCGGGTCGGAAAGCACAGCGCCAGGTTGGTGTCGACCACGCGCCGCCGCGGCACTGCCAGCACGTGCAGCACGCGCCCGAGCACCGCCCCGAAGCCGCGCACGAGCGGGAACGGCACGTGCGCCAGTGCCCGCATGAAGCCGATGCCGAGCTTCGAAGTGAGCTTGCTCATGTCGCCGCCTCCACCGCCGCCTCGGCGCGCGGCTGCTTGTAGCGGGCGTAGTCCCAGACGTATTGCCCCGGCAGGGCGCGGATCAGCTTCTCGATGCCTTCGTTCATCGCCGTGGCGGCGGCCTCCGGCGTGGCCTTGGGGTCGCTCATCGCGGTGCCGTCGAAGGGCACGAACCGGATCGCATAGCCGGCGCCGCGCGGCAGCCGCTCGCAGACCCCTAGGAAGACCCGGGCACCGGTCTGCTGCGCCAACCGCGGCAGCAGGGTCATCGTGTAGGCCGGCCGGCCCAGGAACGGTGCCCAGACCCCCTGGCCCAGCGGCGGCACCTGGTCGGGCAGCAGCCCGGTGTAGCCGCCGCCGCGCAGCGTTCGGATCAGGCCCCGCACGCCGGAGACGGTGGTCGGCAGGGTCTGCAGCCCGGGCCGGTCGCGCGAACCGGCGATCAGGTCGGCCATGAATTTCTTGCGCGCCGGCCGGAACAGGGCCGTGATCGGACCGTAGTCCTTGAAGAAGCGCTCGCCCACCGCCTGGCCGAAGGTTTCCCAGCTGCCCAGGTGCGGCGACACCAGGATCACGCCCTTGCGCGCGGCCAGCGCGGCCTCGAAGGCCTCGATGCCGTCCCAGCGCACGATGTGCGGCAAGAGGCTCTCGTCGCGCGGACGGGCCCAGACCCAGGGCAGCTCGCCGACCATGGCGCCGGCGGCGGCGATCGCGGGGCGGTACTGCGCCGGCGTGAAGCCCGCCGCCTCGGCGTTCTCGCGGAAACGGCGGCGGTAGTCGGGTGCGAACCACCAGACCAGCCAGCCCAACCAGCCGCCCACCGCATGCATCACGGGCAGCGGAACACGAGCGAGCAATCTGAACAAGGCAATCATCGAAACATGGGGATGGAGAGGGACGCGCGCGCAGGGTACAGCGCGGCTCGGATAGAATGCAAATTGTCGCCGAGTTATGGAACTACTTGCAGGGCGACGTTAAACACTACTGCTAAAGCGTTCGCCAGAGCTCCGAAACGGGTTGGCAACGCGCCAATTGACCTGCTACGGAGTTTGAAACACATGGCGAACGATTTCCTCTTTACTTCCGAATCCGTCTCCGAAGGCCATCCCGACAAGGTGGCCGACCAGATCTCGGACGCGATCCTCGACGCGATCTTCGAACAGGACCCGCGCTCGCGCGTGGCCGCCGAGACGCTGACCAACACCGGCCTGGTGGTGCTCGCGGGCGAGATCACGACCAACGCGCACGTCGACTACATCCAGGTGGCGCGCGACACCATCAAGCGCATCGGCTACGACAACACCGACTACGGCATCGACTACAAGGGCTGCGCCGTCATGGTCTGCTACGACAAGCAGTCCAACGACATCGCCCAGGGCGTCGACCACGCCAGCGACGACCACCTCAACACCGGCGCCGGCGACCAGGGCCTGATGTTCGGCTACGCCTGCGACGAGACGCCCGAGCTGATGCCCGCGCCGATCTACTACGCCCACCGGCTGGTCGAGCGCCAGGCCCAGCTGCGCAAGGACGGCCGCCTGCCCTTCCTGCGTCCCGACGCCAAGAGCCAGGTCACGATGCGCTATGTCGACGGCAAGCCGCACAGCATCGACACCGTGGTGCTCTCGACCCAGCACCACCCCGACCAGAGCGAGACGCCGACCAAGATGAAGGCCTCGTTCGTCGAAGCCGTGATCGAGGAGATCATCAAGCCCGTGCTGCCCAAGGAGTGGCTCAAGGAGACGCGCTATCTGATCAACCCGACCGGCCGTTTCGTCATCGGCGGCCCGCAGGGCGACTGCGGCCTGACCGGCCGCAAGATCATCGTCGACACCTACGGCGGCGCCTGCCCGCACGGCGGCGGCGCGTTCTCGGGCAAGGACCCGAGCAAGGTCGACCGCTCGGCCGCCTATGCCGCGCGCTACGTGGCCAAGAACATCGTGGCCGCCGGCCTGGCGCGCCAGTGCCAGATCCAGGTCGCCTACGCGATCGGCGTCGCCAAGCCGATGAACGTGACGGTCTACACCGAAGGCACCGGCGTCATCTCCGACGAGAAGATCGCCGCACTGGTCCAGGAGCATTTCGACCTGCGTCCCAAGGGCATCATCCAGATGCTCGACCTGCTGCGCCCGATCTACGGCAAGACGGCCGCCTACGGCCACTTCGGCCGCGAAGAGCCCGAGTTCACCTGGGAAAGCACGGCCAACGCGCAGGCGCTGCGCGCTGCCGCCGGCCTCTGATCCCGTCGGGCATTCAGCCTCCCCGAGCCTGCGGATGCGCCTGCATTCGCAGGCTTTTTCTTTGGGCCGGGTTTGGCTCGGGTGCATCCCGGGCGGTGGCGAGGGCGTGCTCTGCGCAGCGAAATAAAGGAGGAGCCCGAAGGGCGGGGGACATTCGCGGAGCAGAGTACGCCGTCGGCGTGGGCCCGCCCCTGCTCGACCCCGCCGTCTCCTGGCAGCCTCACGCCAGCAGCCTGTCCACCTCTTCGTCACTCGTCTGCGTGAAGTCCTGGTACCAGAGGCCCACCGCACGAAAGTGCTCCGGCGTGAAGAGGCACACCACCTCGTCGGCCAGCGCACTCAGGCTTTGCACGGCCTCGGTCGAAGCCACCGGCACGGCGACGATGACCTGCTTCGGATTGCCGGCGCGCGCCGCCTGCACCGCAGCGCGCATGGTTGCACCGGTCGCGAGGCCGTCGTCCACCAGGATCAGGACGCGACCGGCCAGATCGAGCGGCGGTCGTCCGCCGCGGTAGCGCTGCTCACGCCGCACCAGCTCGGCCTGTTCACGCGCGACGACGGCTTCGAGCTCCCGTGCCGAGACCGGCCAGCCAGCGTCCGCCTCGCCCATGACGCGCACGCCGCCGGGTGCTATGGCGCCCATTGCATACTCTTCCTGCCCGGGAAAACCCAGCTTGCGCACCACCAGCACATCGAGTGGCGCACCGAGCGCGCGGGCGACTTCCCAGGCCACCGGAACGCCGCCGCGCGGCAGCGCCAGCACCAATACGCCGGGCCGCCCGCGCCAGGCTTCCAGTGCCTTGGCGAGCGCACGGCCGGCGTCGCGTCGATCCTTGAATTCCATGGTCTGCTCCCACTGTCCGGGACTCAGAAACGATACGCCGCACTCATGCCGATCGTCCAGTTGCGCCCCGGTGCCGGCTCGTAGTAGCGGGCATTGCCCTCGTTGACGATCACCGAGCCGATGTATTGGCGGTCGAACAGGTTGTCGATGCGCGCGAAGGCATTCAGGTCCCAGCGCTGCCACTGCATGAGGTAGCCCGCGAACAGCGCGACCACCGCGTAGCCCGGTGCGCTGACCGTGTTGCGGTCGTTGGCCTCGATGCTCGAGAGCGCGCGCAGCTCGGTGCCGGCACGCCAGCCCTGGGGCGGCACCCAGCCGTAGGAGGCGAACAGCGCTTGCGGTGCGATGCCCGGAATCCGGTTGCCGGCCGGCACCAGGCCCGCCGCCGTGCACGGCACCGCGGCGCAGAAGGTGTCGCTGTAGCGGGCGTCGAGCCAGGTGTAGGCCAGCTGGGTGCGCCAGTGGTCCTCGGTCTCGTGCTGCCAGGCCAGCTCGAAGCCGTCGCGCATGGTGCGGCCTGCGTTCTGGAACGTGGCACGGCCGCCGATGTTGGTGGCGGTGACGATTTCGTCGCTGGTCCGGGTCTTGAACAGCGCCGCCGTGAGCAGGCCGCCCGCCAGGCGCGCCTTGGCGCCCACTTCGACACTGTCGTTGACCGCCGGCTGCAGCGCGAAGTTGAGCCCGCCCTGCCCGTCGGGACGGTACGAGAGCTCGTTCAGCGTCGGCGTCTCGAAGCCTCGGCCCACCGAGGTGTAGAGGGCGAGGTCGCGCGTGGCCTCGTAGCGCAGCGACGCCACCGGCAGCGTCTCGGTGTAGCGCGCGCTGCCGCTGTCGTTGCCGTTGGCGCCGACGATGTAGTGGTCTTGCGAATCGAAGTCCACGCTGCTGCGGCGCACGCCGGCCTCGAGCGTCCAGCGATCGGCGAAGCGCCAGTTGCCCTGCAGGTAGGGGTCGAGGTTGTAGACCTCGTTGATCTCGTTGCGCCGCAACCGGCCCTGGACGCCCAGCACCGGCCGCGCGACCGGCCCCAGGAAGTTCTCGTAGCCGGTGCGGTGCTCGCGCAGCTTGTTGTATTCCAGCCCGGCGACGAGCTCGAACGGCCGGTCGGCCAGCCGCATCTGCGAGATCCAGCGCAGGTCGGCCCCGCCGAAGTCGCGGTCCAGCCCGATCACGCCCCCGGCGCTGGTCGGGCTCGACTGAGCGGAGGGCGGGATCGCCTGGTACTGCGAGGTCTTGCGCTCGCCGCCGTAGACCATCATGCGCAGCGCGTTGTCGCCGTCGAGGCGGCGCTCGTAGGTCAGGCCGGCCTGCGTCTGGTCGACGCTCTTGCGGGTGTCGAACTGCGTCGCGACGGCCGCGCTGCGCCGGTTCAGCGCGTACTGCTCGGCCGTCAGCCCCAGCGGGTCCTGCGCATTCAGGTGCACGCTGTTGGCGACCAGCGTCAGTCGGCTGCCGTCGTCGAGCGCGAGGCCGAACTTGCCGTTGACGATGTCGCGATCGGCCGCGCTGTGGTCGCGGTAGCCGTCGGTCTCGAAGCGCCCGGCGCTCAGGAGGTAGTCGACCGCACCGGAGGAGCCGCTGGCCATGACCCCGGTACGGGTCGTGCCGAAGCTCGCCGCGGCCATCGAGAAGCCGAGTTTGGGCGGCCCCTCGCCGGTCTCGGTGAAGGTCTGCACCACGCCGCCCGAGGAGTTGCCGTAGAGCGCCGAGAACGGGCCGCGCAGCACCTCGACGTGGTCCACGGAGCCGATGTCGATGTTGGAGGTCTGGCCCTGGCCGTCGGGCAAGGTCGCCGGAATGCCGTCGACATACAGCCGCACGCCGCGCACGCCGAAGGTGGAGCGGGCGCCGAAGCCGCGGATCGAGATCTGCAGGTCCTGCGCGTAGTTCTGCCGGTTCTGGATCTGCAGCCCGGGCACGCCGCTCAGGCTTTCCGACAGGTTCACGCCGAGCCGGCTGTCGCGCATGGCCGCGCCCTCCACCCGGTCGACCGAGCCGGCGACATCGAAAAGTGGCGTCGGGCCGGCCGGTGTGGAGACCGTGATCTCGCCCAGCGTCGGTGCGCTTCCGGTGTCCCGGGCCTGGTCCTGTTCCTGGGCCTGGGCCGGGAACCAGGCTGCGAGCAGGAGGCAAGCGGTGGGGACGGCAGAGAATCTCATCGCGGCGATTCTGCGTTGTGCGCTTCGCCGCTCCCGGGTGGGCAACACCCTATCGCGCGAAGAAACCCGATACCCGACCTGACGCAACAATATGGTCGGACGGCTACGATCCGCGGGCCGTCCATCCGGGGCGGAGCCCCTTCCGGTCGCCTTGCCGCGGTCTCCCCCATGCTGCTTCGCTGTCTGGTCCTCGCCCTCGCCTGCCTGCTGTCGGCCTGCGCCGGGCTGCCGGCTGTCCCCGCATCGCCCTATGTCCCGGCCATTGCGGCCTCGACGTCCAACGAACTGGGCCGGCTCGCCGCGCCCTTCGGCAGCTCGCCCGAAGGCCTGTCGGGCGCGCGGGTGCTGGCGCAGGGCGCCTTCGCGCTGGACGCGCGGCTGGAGCTGATCCGGCGCGCCCAGTCCTCGCTCGACCTGCAGTACTACCTGCTGGGCAACGACAAGACCGGCAAGCTGATCCTGCGAGAGCTGCGCGACGCCGCCCGGCGCGGGGTCCGGGTGCGGCTGCTGCTGGACGACTTCTACACGACCAAGCTGGATCCGCTGCTGCTCGGCCTGGCCACCTGGCCGAACGTGGAGATCCGGCTGTTCAACCCCTTCGTGGCCGGCCGCGACCATTCGGCCACCCGCTGGATGGGTTTCGCGGCCGATTTCCGTCGGCTCAACCACCGCATGCACAACAAGCTCTTCATGGCCGATGGCGCCTTCGCGATCGTGGGCGGGCGCAACCTGGCGGACGAGTATTTCCTGCGCAGCGAGGGCGCCAACTTCATCGACCTCGACATGCTGCTGGCCGGACCGGTCGTGACCGAGCTGCAGACCATCTTCGACAACTACTGGAACAGCGAGGTGGTCTACCCGCTGCACACCATCGTGCCGGCGATCGAATCGACCGCCGAGCTGCGGGCCGAGTTCGACCGGCGGACCTCGCGCAAGGAAGCGCCGTTGCCCCCGGCACCGCCCGAGACCGACATGTTCGGCGACCCGCCGCTCGGCAGCCTGATCGCCCAGGGCCGGTTCGAGATGATCCCGGCGCGGGCCAACGCGGTGTCGGACTCGCCCACCAAGGCGCTGCAGACCGACGACGGCGAGTGGGCCAGCGAACGCCGCCCCCCGACCGTGGCCGAGCGCATGCGGGTGCAGCTCGACCTGGCGCGCTTCAGCGTCGACATCGTGTCGCCCTACTTCCTGCCCGGCGAGGAGGGCATGGCGCAGCTCGCCCGGCTGCGCGCCCGCGACGTCCGCATCAGCGTCGCCACCAACTCGCTGGCCGACACCGACGAGCCGCTGGTCAACATCAACTACAACAACTACCGGGTCGAGATGCTCCGCCTCGGCGTACGCCTCTACGAAGTGAGCTCCGAGCAGATCAAGCGCAGCCTGAACCTGCGCAAGGTGTTCCGCCAGTCGCGCGGGCGCCTGCATGCCAAGCTGGCGCTGATCGACCGCGAGTGGTCGCTGATCGGCTCGCTCAACTTCGATCCCCGTTCGGCCCACATCAACACCGAGCTCGGGGTGCGCCTGGAGAGCTTCGAGGTCGCGCACCGCCTGCTCGACGCCTACCAGGTCGACAATGTCGAAAGCGCGTACGAGCTGCGGCTGAAACCCGGCACCGACAAGATCCAATGGGTCAGCACCGATGGCGAGAACGCGGTGTACGACGACGAGCCCGAGGCCAGCATGCTGGTGAAGATCAAGCTGCTGCTGTTCTCGTGGTTCGTGCCGAGCGACCTGCTCTAGGAGATCGCCAATGCAGGACATCGTCTTCTTGCTCGACGTCGACAACACGCTGCTCGACTTCGACGGCGTGCTCGACGACCTGCGCCGCCGCCTGGTCGACGACCTCGGCCCCGTGGGGGCCGAGCGCTACTGGCGCGGTTTCGAGGAACTGCGCGACGAGCTCGGCTACACCGACTACCTGGGTGCGCTGCAACGCTATCGCCTGGGCGGGCCCGGCGCCGACATGAGCGATCCGCGGCTGCTGCGGATGTCGAGCTTCCTGCTCGACTACCCTTTCGCCGAACGGCTCTATCCCGGTGCCCTGCAAGTCATCGCGCACCTGCAGCGCTTCGGCCTGCCGGTGATCCTGTCGGATGGCGACGCGGTCTTCCAGCCGCGCAAGGTGCAGCGCTCGGGCCTGTGGCAGGCGGTCGATGGGCGGGTGCTGATCTACATCCACAAGGAGCTGATGCTGGATGCGGTGCAGGAGCGCTATCCGGCCCGCCGCTACGTGATGATCGACGACAAGCCGCGCATCCTCTCGGCGATGAAGGCCGGATGGGGCGAACGGCTGACCACGGTCTTTCCGCGCCAGGGCCAGTACGCGCTCGCCCCGCAGGCGTTGGCCGGTCATCCGGCCCCCGACATCACCATCGAACGCATCATCGAGATGCGCCAATGGCCCATCCTTTGAGACACTCGGACATCGACCAGGAGCTTTCATGGCCTCACGACTCAGCCCTCTCGCCGGCCAGCCGGCCCCCGTGGACAGCCTCGTCGACGTCGACGCGCTGCTCGCCGCCTATCTCGCCGAGCGCCCCGACCCGGGGGTCGCGACCGAACGCGTCGCCTTCGGCACCTCGGGCCATCGCGGCTGCGCCTTCGAGCGTTCGTTCAACGAATGGCACGTGCTGGCGATGACCCAGGCGATCTGCGACCACCGGCGGGCCCAGGGCATCGACGGGCCGCTCTACCTCGGTATCGACACGCACGCGCTGTCGGCCCCCGCGGCGGCCAGCGCGCTCGAGGTGCTGGCCGCCAACGGCGTCGAGGTGATGCTGGCCAGCGGCGACGAATACACGCCGACCCCCGCGCTCTCGCATGCCATCCTCACCTACAACCGCGGCCGCACCAGCGGGCTGGCCGACGGCATCGTGGTCACGCCGTCGCACAATCCGCCGCGCGACGGCGGCTTCAAGTACAACCCGCCCAATGGCGGACCGGCCGGCCAGGACATCACGGGCCCGGTGCAGGAGGCGGCCAATGGCTTCCTCGAGAAAGGGCTCGCGGGCGTGCGCCGGATGCCGCACGAGCGGGCTCTGAAGGCCGCCACCACGCACCGCCATGACTTCGTGGCGGCCTACGTCGGCGACCTCGACAACGTGATCGACATGGCCCTGATCCGCGAAGCGGGCGTGCGCATGGGCGTCGACCCGCTCGGCGGTGCCGGGGTCCACTACTGGGGCGCGATCGCCGAGCGCTACCGGATCGACCTCAGCGTGGTCAGCGAGACGGTCGATCCGCGCTTCGCCTTCATGACGCTCGACTGGGACGGCCAGATCCGCATGGACCCGTCGTCGACCTACGCGATGCAGCGGCTGCTCGACATCAAGGACCGCTTCGACGTCGGCGTGGCCTGCGACACCGACCACGACCGCCATGGCATCGTCACTCGCAGCGCCGGCCTGCTCCAGCCCAACCACTACCTGTCGGTCGCGATCGACTATCTGTTCCGCCACCGCCCGCTGTGGGGCGCCGATGCGGCGGTCGGCAAGACGGTGGTCTCGACACGGCTGATCGATGCCCTGGCGAAGCGGCTCGGCCGCCGGCTCTACGAAGTGCCGGTGGGCTTCAAGTGGTTCGTGGACGGCCTGGTCGACGGCTCGCTCGGCTTCGTCGGCGAGGAAAGCGCCGGTGCCACCTTCCTGCGCCGCGACGGCTCGGTCTGGACCACCGACAAGGACGGCATCACCGCGGCGCTGCTGGCCGGCGAGATCACCGCCCGAACAGGCCGCGACCCCGGTGCGCTCTACGCCGAGCTGGCGAACGAGTTCGGCAGCCCGGTCTCGAACCGCATCGATGCGCCCGCCAGCCGTCAGCAGAAGAAACAGCTGTCGGCGCTGAGCCCGCAGCAGCTCCACGCCACCGAACTGGCCGGCGAGCCGATCGAGAGCGTGCTGAGCCATGCCCCCGGCAATGGCGGCGCGATCGGCGGCATCAAGGTGATCGCGCAGAACGGCTGGTTCGCCGCCCGGCCGTCGGGCACCGAGGACATCTACAAGATCTACGGCGAGAGCTTCCGCGGCGCCGAGCACCTGCAGCGGATCCTGGCCGAGGCCCAGACCATCGTCGACGCGGCGATCTCGCCGGCGCCGTGAAGGCACGACCGGCGGATGCAGCCGCCGGCCGTCGCCTACACCGAAGCCTTGGCGCCCGGTCTATGAACGGCTTTTCAGTTGCGGAGACCTCATGAATCTCGACTCGTTGATCAAGACCGTCAAGGAAGCAGACGCCAACCGGCCGGACCTGCCGGGCGAGCACCTGATCGTGCTGGGCGTCGGTCTGTTGCTCATGATGGCCACGGGCCGCAGCCGCTCGCTGATCGGCAAGGCGCTGATCGGCGCCGCGGCGGGCGCCTTCATCGGCCGCGCGGCCAGCGGCACCGGGGGCGTCGCCAGGCTGGCAGCGCTGCTTCGGCCCGGCGCCCCGCGGGGCTGAAACGGCCCGGCGCAATGCCGGACCACGGTCGGCGAGGCGTGCCTCGGTCCGCCAGTCGGACGAATTGCGCCCCGCGCCTCCCGGCATTCGGGCGGCCCCGGCGCGGCGGCGCGACGCGCCTGCAAAAACAGTCCCCCGCCTTGAAAAGCCAAAAAACACCCTTATGATTAGCACTCGTTGCAGTTGAGTGCTAACAGCGCCTTCTGCCCAACGATGTGGTATCGGCACAACGCCGACGCCCGACCCAAACCCGTTCCCATCAGGAGATGCAAGCAATGAAACTTCGTCCTTTGCACGATCGCGTGATCGTCAAGCGCATTGAAAGCGAAACCAAGACCGCCTCGGGCATCGTGATCCCCGACAACGCCGCCGAAAAGCCCGATCAGGGTGAAGTCCTGGCCGTCGGTCCTGGCAAGAAGAACGACAAGGGCGACCTGATCTCGATGAACATCAAGGTCGGCGACCGCGTCCTGTTCGGCAAGTACAGCGGCCAGACCGTCAAGGTCGATGGCGACGAACTGCTGGTCATGAAGGAAGACGACCTGTTCGCGGTCGTCGAGAAGTAAGCACTTCTCTCTTCAACCCCCAATCAACTGAATCTCGGAGAAATCTCATGGCAGCAAAAGACGTAGTCTTCGGCGGCGAAGCCCGCGCGCGCATGGTCGAAGGTGTGAACATCCTCGCCAACGCAGTCAAAGTGACCCTGGGCCCCAAGGGCCGCAACGTGGTGCTCGAGCGCTCCTTCGGCGCCCCCACCGTGACCAAGGACGGCGTGTCGGTCGCCAAGGAAATCGAACTCAAGGACAAGCTCCAGAACATGGGCGCCCAGCTCGTGAAGGAAGTGGCCTCCAAGACTTCGGACAACGCCGGTGACGGCACCACCACCGCGACCGTGCTGGCCCAGGCCATCGTTCGCGAAGGCTTCAAGCTGGTCGCCGCCGGCATGAACCCGATGGACCTGAAGCGCGGCATCGACAAGGCGGTCACCGCCCTGGTCGCCGAGCTGAAGAAGGCTTCGAAGGCCACCACCACCTCGAAGGAAATCGCGCAAGTCGGCTCGATCTCGGCCAACAGCGACGAAACCATCGGCAAGCTCATCGCTGACGCGATGGACAAGGTCGGCAAGGAAGGCGTGATCACCGTCGAAGACGGCAAGTCGCTCGACAGCGAACTCGACGTCGTCGAAGGCATGCAGTTCGACCGCGGCTACCTGTCGCCCTACTTCATCAACAACCCCGAAAAGCAATCCGCGATTCTGGACAATCCCTTCGTGCTGCTGTTCGACAAGAAGATCAGCAACATCCGCGACCTGCTCCCGACGCTGGAACAAGTCGCCAAGGCTGGCCGTCCGCTGCTGATCATTGCCGAAGAAGTCGAAGGCGAAGCCCTGGCGACCCTGGTCGTGAACACGATCCGCGGCATCCTGAAGGTCGTGGCCGTCAAGGCACCTGGCTTCGGCGACCGCCGCAAGGCCATGCTGGAAGACATCGCCATCCTGACGGGCGGCAAGGTCATCGCTGAAGAAGTGGGCCTGACCCTCGAGAAGGTGACCCTGGCCGACCTCGGCCAGGCCAAGCGCATCGAAGTGGGCAAGGAAAACACCATCATCATCGACGGCTCCGGCGCTGCCGGCGACATCGAAGCCCGCGTCAAGCAAGTGCGCGTGCAGATCGAAGAAGCGACCAGCGACTACGACCGCGAAAAGCTGCAAGAGCGCGTGGCCAAGCTGGCCGGCGGTGTTGCCGTGATCAAGGTCGGCGCTGCCACCGAAGTCGAAATGAAGGAAAAGAAGGCGCGCGTCGAAGACGCCCTGCACGCCACCCGCGCTGCAGTGGAAGAAGGCGTCGTGGCCGGCGGCGGCGTGGCACTGCTGCGTGCCAAGCAAGCCGTGGGCGACTCGCTCAAGGGCGACAACGCTGACCAGGACGCCGGCATCAAGCTGGTGCTCAAGGCCATCGAAGCGCCCCTGCGCGAGATCGTCAACAACGCCGGCGGCGAAGCCTCGGTGGTGGTGAACGCTGTGTTGGCCGGCAAGGGCAACTACGGCTTCAACGCCGCCAACGACACCTACGGCGACATGCTCGAACTGGGCATCCTGGACCCGACCAAGGTGACCCGCACCGCACTGCAGAACGCCGCTTCGGTGTCCTCGCTGCTGCTGACGACCGAAGCCATGGTCGCCGACGCACCGAAGGATGAGGCCGGTGCTGGCGGCGGCGGCATGCCCGACATGGGCGGCATGGGTGGCATGGGCGGCATGGGCATGTAATCGGCCCCCGGCGCCAAGCCAATCAAAAAGCCCCGCAGCTTGCGCTGCGGGGCTTTTTTTCGTTCCGGTGGTGGCGCGGCTTCAGACGCCGGCCGGCATGGCGCCGGACGGCGGCCCGTAGGCGTTCGACTCGGGCTGGCTGGGCTGGACCATGAAATAGAGCAGCACCAGGGTGCCGATCACCGGCACCAGGCCGAGCAGCAGGAACCAGGCGCTGCGGCCCACGTCATGCAGGCGGCGCGCGCCGACCGCCAGCAGGGGCAGCAGGAAGGCCAGCACCACGAGGTAGTACAGGAACTCGTGGATGAAACCCGCCACGAAGGCCGAGATGACATAGGCCAGGATGAACCACCAGTATTCGGGCCGGGTCGCCCGGCCGGAAAACTCGACGTACTTGCGAAAGCAGGTCTGGACCGCCTGTTGAAAGTTCATGAGCAATTCCTCTTGATGTTTTCCCACGGGACAACCCCGCAATCATCATATCGAGCAGCCTGCTCCGGGTGATGACGAAAGCTAGGCGCGCGGGCGAAGCCGCGCCAGCAGCCCGGCCGTCGAGGCGTCCAGCCCCGCCACGTCGCCCGACGCCAGCCGCGGCTCGATGTCCCTGGCCAGCACCTTGCCGAGCTCGACGCCCCACTGGTCGAAGCTGTTGATGCCCCAGAGCGCGCCGCTGGTGAACACGCGGTGCTCGTACAGGGCCAGGAAGGCGCCGAGCGACTCCGGCGTCAGCTGCTCGAAGACGAAGAAGGTGCTCGGCCGGTTGCCGGGGAAATTCTTGTGGCCGCCGGCGTCGCGCTGGCCGACCATGAGCGCCTGCGCCTGCGCCAGCGCATTGGCCAGCAGCTTGGAATGGTGGCCAGGGAGATCGTGCGCCGCATCGCGCACCGCGATGAACTCCAGCGGCGTCACGTCGGTGCCCTGGTGCAGCATCTGGAAATACGCATGCTGCCCGTTGGTTCCGGGCTCGCCCCACAACACCGGCGAGGTGCCGAAGGTGAGCAGCTGGCCAGCCATGTCGACCTGCTTGCCGTTGCTTTCCATCTCGAGCTGCTGCAGGTAGGCCGGCAGGCGCTTCAGCGCGCTGTGGTAAGGCGCGATGCTGCGGGTCGTGAACCGATGGAAATTGCGATACCAGACGTCGAGCAGGCCGAGCCGCACCGGCAGGTTCTGCGCCAGCGGGGCGGTGCGGAAGTGCTCGTCCATCGCGTGGGCGCCGGCCAGCAGGCCCCGGAAGCCGTCCGCGCCGATGGCCAGCGCGATCGGCAGCCCGATGGCCGACCACATCGAATAGCGGCCGCCGACCCAGTCCCAGAAACCGAAGGTGGTGTCGATGCCGAAGGCCTTGGCGGCCGCGACATTGGTGGTGAGCGCCGCGAAGTGGCGCGCGATGTCGACCCCGCCCGACTGCTCGAACCAGCGCTTGGCCGACTGCGCGTTGGCCATGGTCTCGGCGGTGGTGAAGGTCTTCGAGGCGATCAGGAACAGCGTGTGCTCGGGCGCCAGCCCGCGCAGGATGCCGGCCAGTTCGTGGCCATCGACGTTCGAGACGAAATGAAAGCGTTTGCCCGGCGCGACGAACTGGTCGAGCGCCAGCACCGCCATCTGCGGCCCGAGGTCGGAACCCCCGATGCCGATGTTGACGACGTCGGTGATGGTCGAGTCGGCGCGCACTTTCTCGGCGTAGGCGAGCATCGCATCGAGCGTGGCCTGGACGTCGCCGAAGGCCGCGGCCAAGTCGCCGCCAACCGGCGCCGAAGCCGGCCGGCGCAGCAAGGTATGCAGCACCGCGCGGTCTTCGGTCGCGTTGATGTGGCGCCCCGCGAACATCGCGTCGCGGTGCGCCTCCAGCCCCGTTTCGCGCGCCACGTCGAGCAGCAGCTGCTCGGTGCGCGCATCGAGGAGGTTCTTCGACAGGTCGGCGAAGACGTGCGGTGCCGACTGGCTCAGCGCCGCGAAACGCCCCGGATCGCTCGCGAAGGCCTGGCGGATGTCGAAGCCCAGGCCGACGCTGTCGTAGTGCTTCTGGAGCGCGGCCCAGGCCGCCGTGCCGTCGCAGCGAATGTGGGTCATCACGCCTCCATCAGTTTTTCGAGTTTCACGGCATCGGCCGCGAAGGCACGGATGCCCTCGGCCAGCTTCTCGGTCGCCATGGCGTCCTCGTTCAGCGCGAAGCGGAACGCGGCCTGGTCGAGCGACACCTTCGGGATCTCCAGGCGCTGGGCCGCCTCGGCGTCGAGTGCATGCGAAAGCGGGGCCTCGCTGGCGGCCAGTTCGGCCAGCAGTTCGGGGCTGATGGTGAGCAGGTCGCAGCCGGCCAACGCGGCGATCTGGCCGACGTTGCGGAAGCTGGCGCCCATCACCTCGGTCGCGATCCCGTTCTTCTTGTAGTAGTCGAAGATCTGGCGCACGGATTTCACGCCCGGATCGTTGGCGCCCGCATTGGCGGCCTCGTTCCACTGGCTGCCCTGCGACTTCTTGTGCCAGTCGTAGATGCGGCCGACGAAGGGCGAGATCAGCTGCACCTTGGCAGCCCCACAGGCCACCGCCTGGGCGAACGAGAACAGCAGCGTCAGGTTGCAGTGGATGCCCTTCTGTTCGAGCTGCCGCGCCGCCTCGATGCCTTCCCAGGTCGAGGCGATCTTGATCAGCAGGCGCTTGGGCACATCGATGCCCTCGGCCCGATAGAGCGCGACGATGCGCTCGGCCCGATCGATGGTCGCCTGCGTGTCGAAACTCAGGCGCGCATCGACCTCGGTCGACACCCGGCCCGGGATGATCGACAGGATTTCGGTGCCGAAACGCACCAGCAGGCGGTCGATGACCTCGTCGACCGGTGCCCCCTTGTGTTTCCCGACCACCTCGTCCAGCAGAGGACGGTAGTCCGCCTTCTGGACCGCCTTCAGGATCAGCGACGGATTGGTGGTCGCATCCTGCGGCTTGAACTGGGCGAGCTGGCGGAAATCACCGGTGTCTGCGACCACGGTGGTCCATTGGCGGAGGGCATCGAGTTGGTTCATGCGGCCATTATCCCGCCGCAGCACTACATGGCGTGTGGTCCGCGACTGACGCGGCGGCCACTCGCCGCCCGCTAGGCTCGACTTTCGATTGATCGCCTTTCCGGAGAAGCCCATGCCCTACCGCCCCCCTCGTGCAACGCCGCCCGCCGCCTTCGACGACCGCGCCCACAGCGCTTCGATCGGAACCCTTGCGGCGGCCTTCTGCGTCGGCGGCGCGCTGACCCTGCTGGCCCTCACCAACTCGCGCACGGCAAGGGCGCAGACCGTCGCCGGCCCGGCCGATGGCGCGCCCCTGATGCGCGCGCCGCTGCAGGTGGTGGCGCCGGTGGATCTCAAGCGCTATGCAGGGCTGTGGCACGAGCAGGCGCGGCTCCCCAACCGGTTCCAGAAACAATGTACCGGCGCCGTCTCGGCCGAGTACACACCCCTGGAGGACGGCAGCGTCGAGGTGCGCAACCGCTGCATCCTGGCCGACGGCAGCTTCGACGAATCCGTCGGTTCGGCACGGCAGGTGCCGGTCGCCGGCCAGCCCGGCGCCGGGCGCCTCGAGGTGCGCTTCGCACCCGAGTGGCTGGGCTGGCTGCCGCTGGTCTGGGGCGACTACTGGATCCTCAAGCTCGACCGCGACTACCAGGTGGCCCTGGTCGGCACGCCGAACCGCAAGTACCTGTGGGTGCTCTCGCGGGTGCCGCGGCTCGACGACGCCGCGCTGCAGGCCGAGCTGGACTACGCCCGCACGCTGGGCTTCGATGTCGACAAGGTCGAGCTGACCGGCAGGTAGCCGGCCAGTTGGCCCGGCAAGGCGCTGGGCCGCTCGCAATGGATGGCTTGCCAGCCGAGTTCGCGCGCCGCGAGCACGTTGGCCAGCGAGTCGTCGATGAACACGGTTTCGGCGGCCGCCAGCCGGTACTGGGCGGCGAGCAGTTCATAGATCTCGCGCTGCGGCTTGATCATCTGGACATCGCCCGAAAAAATGCCGCCATCGAACCATTGGAAGAAGGGATGCCGGTACTCGAGCACCCGGGCGTACGGCGACGGCATGTTCGACAGGTAGTACAGCCGCAGATCCTCCCCGGCATCCCGGCGCGCCCGCAGGCTTGCCAGCAATTCGACCGTGACCGGGATCGGCTCGAGCCGCTCGCCCATGGGCGCCAGGACTTCGCTCAAGCGGTCGGCCGGCAGCGCCAGCCGCAATGCCATCCGGCCGATGGCATCGTCCAGGCTGTGGGTGCCGCGGTCGAAACCCAGCCAGTCCTCGTGATGGAACATCTTGCGCGCGAGCGCGTGCGCGGCCTCCGCCGTGGGCGCGTGGGGCGCCAGCTGGTTCTGGACGAGCGCGACAGGCTCCCAGGTCAGAAGCACGGCTCCGAGATCGAAAACGACATTCATAAGGCAACGGGGACGACGGAAACGCCATGGCTGGCGAGGGACAGGGTGGTCTGCGCACCGGCGGCCAGCGGCCGCGTGAGGTCGGACGACACCACGAACACCGGGCCCAGCGCGGTGTCGAAAGCATATTCGTAAAAGCTGCCCAGGTAGGCCGCCTTGCGCAAGGTCGCCGGCAGGCCGATGGCGGCGCCGATCAGCCAGGCCTCGGGACGCACCGCGACCTTGACGAAGCCCGGCGCGACGTCGTAGCGCGGCGTCAGGGTCAAGGGGCCGAGCTCGACCCGGCCGTCGGGCTGGGCCAGCGCCGGGAACACCATCGCCTCGCCCATGAACCCGGCCACGAATTCGCTCGTCGGGTGGCCGTAGAGCTGCTCCGGCGTGCCCTGCTGCGCGATCACGCCGTGGTCCATCACGATGATCTGGTCGCTGACCGCGAGCGCCTCGCTCTGGTCGTGGGTGACATAGGCGACCGTCAGTTGCAATCTTTGCTGCAGGTTGCGGATCTCCTCGCGCATCTCGCGGCGCAGCCGGGCGTCGAGGTTGGACAACGGCTCGTCGAACAGCAGCACGGCCGGTTCCAGCACCAGCGCCCGCGCCAGCGCGACACGCTGCTGCTGCCCGCCCGACAGTTCGCTCGGCAGCCGCTGGTCGAAGTCGACCAGCCCGACGCCCCGGAGCGCCTCTCGGGCCCGCGCCGCCGCCTCGGGCTTGCGCAGGCCGCTCATGCGCAGGCCGTAGCCGACGTTCTCGATCACGTTCATGTGCGGGAACAGGGCGTAGCTCTGGAACATCATGCTGACGTTGCGCTCGGCCGGCCCCAGCGTGGTCACGTCGCGCCCACCCATGAGGATCGTGCCCGAGGTCGGCGACTCGAGCCCGGCGATCATGCGCAGCGTGGTGGTCTTGCCGCAGCCCGACGGTCCGAGGATGGTGGTCAGGGTGCCCGCGGGCACCTCGAAGCTGATGCCCTTGACGGCCAGCGGCGCGCGCGCATTGCTGCCGTAGCGCTTGGTGATGTTGCGCAGTTCGATGCCGTGGCTCATGGGTCCTCCGTGTTCAATGGGCGGCCACCGCGATGCTCGGCACGCCCTGCTTGCGCCGCCCCAGCTTGCGTTCGCCGACCAGCAGCTGCACCGCCGCGATCGCGACCGACATCAGGATCATCAGCACCGTGCAGTAGGCCAGCGCGATGCCGTAGTCGCCATTGCCGACCCGACCGATGATGTAGGTGGTCGCCAGTTCGTTCTCGGCCGTGACCAGGAAGATCACCGCGCTCACCGTGGTCATCGCCCGCACGAAGCTGTAGACCAGCGCCGCCACGAGGGCCGGCTTCAGCAGCGGCAGCACCACCTTGAACAGCGTCTGCGAGGTCGAGGCCCGCAGCATCAGCGAGGCCTCGTCGAGCGAGCGGTCGAGCTGCTTGAAGGCCGCCGTGCCCGCCCGCACGCCGACCGGCAGGTTCCGGAACATGAAGCACAGCACGATGATCAGGCCGGTTCCGGTGAGCTCCAGCGGCGGCACGTTGAAGGCCAGGATGTAGCTCACGCCGAGCACCGTGCCCGGAATCGCGAAGGCCAGCAGCGCCGCGAATTCGAACGCGCCCTGCCCCTTGAACTCGTTGCGCGCCAGCAGCCAGGCGATCAGCAGGCCGAGCCCCGCGGTGAGCGGCGCCGAGATGCCGGCCAGCTTGACCGTGGTGATCAGCGAGTTCCATGCGGTGCCGGCCCAGACGATGCCGAACTGCCCCCATTCGAGCGCGAACGCGGTCTTGAAATGGTTCAGCGTGAAGGTGTAGTCGCGGCCCCAGGTCTGGACGAAGCCGCCCGCGAAGGCGAACAGGTAGACCACCACCGTGAAGGCGATCCATGGCAGCGCGATGCCGTAGATGGTGCGGCGCACGCCGGCCGGCAGCGCCATCGCGATGCCGGCGTCGCCCTTGCCGCTGACCGTGGTGTAGTTCTGCTTGCCGAGCACGGCGCGCTGGAGCGCGAACACGCCGAGCGCGAAGAGCGTCAGCACCCACGCCAGCGAGGCGGCGCGGCCCTGGTCGTACTGGGCACCGACGATGGCAAAGAAGATGTCGGTCGACAGCACCGAGAACTGGCCGCCCACCACCACCGGATTGCCGAAGTCCGCGATGCTCTCGATGAAGCCGACCAGGAAGGCGTTCGCGAGCCCGGGCTTGAGCAGCGGCAAGGTGACGGTGAAGAAGGTGCGGCGGCGGTCGGCGCGCAGCATCTGCGCCGCCTCCTCGAGGCTGGGCGAGACACCCTGCACCACGCCGCGCATGATCATGAAGGCGATCGGCGTGAAGGCGAAGAGCTGTGCCACCAGCACGCCCGGCATGCCGTAGAACCAGCGCGTGGGCTCGATGCCGAAGGCGCTCTCGAGCAGCTGGTTGACGACCCCGGCGCGTCCGAACAGCAGGATCAGGCCGAGCCCGACCACGAACGGCGGCGTGATGATCGGCAGCAGCGCCAGCACCCGCAGCGGCGCCTGCCAGCGCCGGCTGCCGCGCTCGGCCATCAGCGCCATCAGCGTGCCGAGGAAGGTGGTGCCGGCGGCCGTCAGCAAGGCCAGCACCAGCGTGTTCCAGGCCACGCCGCAGCGCACGCCGCCGGCCAGGCAGCCCAGGCCCCAGACCCGCTCGGTGCCGATGCGCGCCACGAAGGCCGCGAAGGACGCGCGGCCGTCCTCGTCCAGGAAGGCACCGGCCAGCGCCTTGCTGACCGGGTAGGCGATGAACAGCGCCATCAGCACGCCGCAGCCGACCACCGCGCCGGCGACGAACAGGTCGCCCTTGAAGAAGCCGAGCCGCGCCAGCCCGAAAGCGGCGAGCAGGATCAGCGCCGAGAGCGCGATGAAGCCGCCGGCGCCGATGCCGAACTGATTGACCGGCAGCTCGCCGAGCCGGGCGTTGAGAACGGGCAGGGTCCAGCCGCGAGCGCCGATCAGGAAGGCGCTGAGCGCCAGGCCGATCGCCCCGACCGCGCCGCCCACCAGCAGCAACCGGCCCTGGGTGCGCCCCGCGGGCAACAGGGCGCCGAGCGCGCAGATCGCCAGCCCGATCAACCCGATCCAGAGCCAGCTGCGGGCTTGCAGCAGCGCCTGCATGACGCCGCTGGCGCCTTCGGCGGAACCGAAGACCTGCGGCAGCGCCTCCCACCAGCTGGTGTCCTGGATCGCATACCAGGGCAGCACGAAGTAGGCCAGCAGCCCCGCCGCGACGCAGGTCCAGACCGGGGCATTGGGGCGCCGAGAAGACATGCTCTCAGCGCGGCAGCGAATTGACGTCCTTCTCCCAGCGCGCGATCAGGCGTTTGCGTTCGGCGCTGGCGCCGTACTTGGCGTAGTCGTAGTCGATCATCTTGATCTTCTTGAAGTCCGGCACGTTGGCGTCGACCGGCGTCGCCTTGTTCGACGGCAGCTGGAACTGCTTGGCCGCGGCGCCGAAGGTCTGGGCCTGCGGCGTCAGCGCCCATTCGTAGAACTTCTTGGCCTCGGCCAGGTTGCGCGCACCCTTGACGATGCTCATCGAGCCGATCTCGGCGCCGGTGCCTTCGGACGGCGTCACGGTCTGGACCGGGAAGCCCTGCATCCGCTCCTGCGGCGCATCGTGGACGAAGCTGATCGACACCGCGGTCTCGCCGCGCGCCACCGCCTTGATCGGTCCGGTGCCCGAGCGCGTGTACTGGCCGACGTTCTTGTGCAGGCCCTTGAGGTACTCGAAGGCCTTGTCCTCGCCCATCAGCTGGACCAGGGTCGCGATCATCGTGTAGGCGGTGCCGCTGGAGGCCGGGTTGGCGACCTGGATGTCGCCCTTGTACTCGGGCTTGAGCAGGTCGGCCCAGCTGCGCGGCACGGCCAGCTTCTTCTTCTGCAGCAGTTCGGTGTTGTAGCCGAAGCCCAGCGGCCCCGAGTAGATGCCGACGGTCTTCCAGCCCGACTGCTGGGCCTGCTGCTGCGCCCACGGATAGAGCTGCGGCAGGCTGGGCGACTTGTATTCGAGCGTCAGGCCCGATTCGGCCGCCTGCAGATGCGGGTCGCCGGTGCCGCCAAACCAGACGTCGGTCTTGGGGTTCTCTTTCTCGGCGATCAGCTGCGCCAGCGCCTCGCCCGAGCCCTTGAGCGACATGTTGAGCTTGACGCCGGTGGTGCGTGCGTAGACCGTGGCGATCATGTTGCACCATTCGGCCTGCACCGAGCAGATGACGTTGACGGTCTGGGCCGAAGCGGCGCCCGTGGCGCCCAGCAGCGCAGCCGCCGCGGTCATCGCAATAATTTTCTTCATCAGGACCCTGCTCCAGAGTAATAAGGTCCTCCCTGTTTCGTTTCAGCTTAGCGTGTAGTCATCGTCGCAACGATCGGTACAAGTACCATTCGCTGAAAGTGCATGCTCGGCCCTCAACAACACCACGGATGTATCCATGAGTTTCGACCTCGTCCTCTTTGGCGGCACCGGTGACCTCGCATGGCGCAAGCTGATGCCGGCGCTGTTCCAGGCCTTCCGCCACGGCAGCCTGCCCGAAGGCGGGCGCATCATCGGCGTGGCGCGCGACAACCTCACCGACGACGCCTACCGCGAACTGATCCAGTCGCGCTTCGCGGCGGTCGAGGGCGCCAAGCGGCCCTCGCCCGAGGAGTTCAAGCAGTTCGCCTCGATGCTGTACTTCCAGCGCATGGACCTCTCGAAGCCCGAGGACTACGCCAAGCTCGGCGAACTGCTGAAGCAGCGCAATGCCGACACCGTCGTGATGTACCTTGCGACCGCGCCCGGGCTCTTCACGCAGGCGGTCGAGCAGCTGGCCGTCGCCGGGCTCAACGGCCCGCACGTGCGGCTGGTGCTCGAGAAGCCGCTCGGCCATGACCTGGCATCGAACCGCGAGATCAACAGTGCGGTGCGCAAGGTGCTGACCGAGCAGCAGGTGTTCCGCATCGACCACTACCTGGGCAAGCCCTCGGTGCAGAACCTGTTCGCGATGCGCTTCGGCAACGCGCTGTTCGAGCCGATCTGGCGCCGCGAATACATCGCCAACATCCAGATCACGATCGGCGAAGACCTCGGCGTCGAGAAGCGCGGCGCCTTCTACGACCAGACCGGCGCCCTGCGCGACATGGTGCAGAACCATGCGCTGCAGCTGGTCTGCGCGCTCGGCATGGAGCCGCCGATCAACGCCCACGCCGACGCCATCCGCGACGAGAAGCTCAAGGTGCTGCGGGCGCTCAAGCCCTGGACCGCCGAATCGATCGGGATGCACGCGATCCGCGGCCAGTACACAGCCGGCACCGCCTACGGCGAGCGCGTCCAGGGCTACCGCGACGAGCCCGGCGTCGACCCCGAGAGCCGCACCGAGACCTTCGTCGCGCTGCGCACCGAGATCGCCAACTGGCGCTGGGCCGGCGTGCCGCTCTACATCCGCACCGGCAAGCGGCTGGGCTCGCGCGATGCGCGCATCGAGGTCAGCTTCCGCGAGACCCCGCACGCGATCTATCGGGCGCCCCTCAACGCGGCCAACAAGCTGGTGATCAACCTGCAGCCCAAGGACGGGCTCGAACTGCACCTGCTGGCCCAGGCGCAGGACAAGCGGCAACGCAACGGCGACCGCCATGCCGGCCCGCAGTTGGCGCCGGTGCAGCTCGACCTCGACTTCGACAAGCGCTTCGGCACCGAGCGCGTCGGTGCCTACGAGCGGCTGCTGCTCGACGTCATCGACGGCCGGCTGAACCTGTTCGTGCGCAGCGACGAGCAGGAAGAAGCCTGGCGCTGGGTCGAGCCGCTGATCGACAGCTGGGCCGCCGAAGGCGCGCCGCGCCCGTATGCGGCCGGCACCTGGGGGCCGAGCGCGTCGAGCGCGATGATCGCCAGAGACGGCTACGCCTGGGGCGAAGAGCAGTAGCCCCAGTCCCGCAAGGTCTCAGTCTCGGCCTTCTTCCACCGCGTGGCAGGCGACTTGCACGCCGCGCAGCATCTGCAGCGGCGGCCGCTCGGTCTTGCAGCGCTCGTTGGCCAGCGGGCAGCGCGGATGGAAGGTGCAGCCGCTCGGCGGGTTCAGGGGATTGGGCACTTCGCCCTGCACCGGCGTTCGGCGGCGGCCGGTGTGCTTCATCTGCGGGATCGCATCGAGCAGCATCCGGGTGTAGGGATGCTGCGGCGTCGCGAACAGCTGCGCCTTGTCCGCCACCTCCACCAGCCGACCCAGATACATCACGCCGACCTGGTCGGCCACATGCCGCACCACCGCCAGGTTGTGCGAGATGAAGAGATAGGTCAGGCCCTGCGCGCGCTGCAGGTCCTTCATGATGTTGAGCACCTGCGCCTGCACGCTGACGTCGAGCGCCGAGGTCGGTTCGTCGCAGACCAGGAACTCGGGCTGGGTCGCCAGCGCCCGCGCGATCGAGATCCGCTGCCGCTGGCCACCGGAGAACTGGTGCGGGTACTTCACCATGTCGAGCGGGCTCAGGCCGACCGACTGCAGCAGCTCTCCCACGCGCGCCTTGAGTGCCGGGCCTTCCTTCAGGATACCGTGCTCGCGCAGCGGCTCGCCGACGATGTCCTCGACGATCCAGCGCGGATTGAGGCTCGCGTACGGGTCCTGGAAGATCATCTGCACGCGCCGGCGCAGGATGCGCCCCGCGGGAGTCTTGAAGGCGGCGTGCGCGTCCTGGCCGTCGAACTGCATGCCGCCACGGGTCGGCTCGTAGAGGCCGACCAGCAGGCGCGCCACCGTGCTCTTGCCGCAACCGGACTCGCCCACCAGCGCCAGCGTCTTGCCGCGCTCGATCGAGAAGCTCACGCCGTCGACCGCCTTCAGCTGCACGCGCGGCTTGCGCTCGAGCACCCGGTTGAGCCAGGGCGGCGAGACATCGAAGCTCTTCGCCAGGTCGTGCGCCTGGACCAGCGCCGTCATGCCAAGCCCCCATAGGCCGGCGACGCGGTGTGCACCTCGTGCAGCCAGCAGGCGGCGCGGGTCGCGCCGGCGTTAAACAGGTCCGGGCGCTCGGTCATGCAATGGTCGAACACGCGCGGGCAACGCGGGTTGTAGGCGCAGCCGCGCGGGATCGCGTTGAGGCGCGGCATCGCGCCATCGATCTGGTTCAGGCGTTCGCGGTCCATCGTCATGTCTGGAATGGCGGCCATCAGGCCCGCGGTGTAGGGGTGGGCGGGCTGGTGGATCACCTCGTGCACCGGCCCGATCTCGGCCACCCGGCCCGCATACATCACGGCCACGCGGTCGCAGGTCTCGGCGATCACGCCCATGTCGTGGGTGATCAGCATCACCGCAGCGCCGCGATCCTTGCAGATGCCCTTGAGCAGTTCGATGATCTGCGCCTGGATCGAGACGTCGAGGGCCGTGGTCGGCTCGTCGGCGACGATCAGCTTCGGCTCGGCCGCCAGCGCCAGTGCGATCACCACGCGCTGCCGCATGCCGCCCGAGAACTGGTGCGGAAAGTGGTCGATGCGCTGTTCCGCCGCCGGGATGCCCGTGTCCTGCAGCAGGCCGATGGCGCGCCGCCGCGCCTCGCTCTCGCTCACCGGCAGGTGCGCGCGGATGGTCTCCACCAGCTGCCGGCCCACGGTGTACAGCGGATTCAGCGAGGTCAGCGGATCCTGGAAGATCGCGCCGATCTTGCGCCCGCGGATGTGGCGCATCGCCTCGTGGCCGAGGTTGTCGATGCGCTGCCCTTCAAGAAGGATCTCGCCGCCGGCCACGCGGCCCGGCGGCTCGAGCAGGCCGATGATGGCGGCGCCGGTGAGCGACTTGCCGGCACCGGACTCACCCACCACGCCGAGGATCTCCCCCGGCGCGATCTCGAAGGAAATGTCGTCGAGCGCGCGCAGCGTGCCGCGGCGGTGCGGGAACTCGACGACCAGGTTCCGAACTTGCAGAAGACTCATGTGCGGGGCTCCAGCTTCAGCGCAAGCGCGGGTTCAAGGCATCGCGCAGCCAGTCGCCCAGCAGGTTGACGCTGAGAGAGATCAGCACCAGCATCGCGCCCGGGAACACCGTGATCCACCATTCGCCCGAGAACAGGTAGTCGTTGCCGGTCCGGATCAAGGTGCCCAGCGAGGGCGAGGTCGGCGGCACGCCGACGCCCAGGAACGACAAGGTGGCTTCGGTGATGATCGCGGTCGCGACCTGGATCGTGGCCAGCACCATCACCGGCCCCATGACGTTCGGCAGCACGTGGCGCATCATGATGCGCCAGCGCGAAACGCCGGTCACGCGCGCCGCCTGCACGTACTCCTTGCTGCGCTCGACCAGCGTCGAGCCGCGCACGGTGCGGGCGTACTGCACCCAGCCGGTCAGCGAGATGGCGACGATCAGCACGCCGAAGGCGACCGAGGTCGGCGCGTCGGGAAACAGCGCCCGGCCGACGCCGGCCATCAGCAGCGCGATCAGGATCGGCGGGAACGACAGCATCACGTCGCAGACCCGCATCAGGAAGGCATCGAGCCAGCCGCCCCAGAAGCCGGCGAGCAGGCCGAGCATCACGCCGACCAGGACCGACAGCACCACCGAGACGATGCCGACGACCAGCGAGATGCGGGCGCCGTAGATCACGGCCGAGAGAATGTCCCGGCCCTGGTCGTCGGTGCCAAACAGGTATTTGGTGGAGCCCTCGGCGCTCCAGGCTGGCGGCAGGCGGGCATCGCCGAGTTCGAGCGTGGCCAGGTCGAAGGGATTGTGGGGCGTCACCCAGCCGGCGAAGACGGCGCAGAACAGGCACAGGAACGCGATGACGGCGGCGATCATCGCGACCGGCGAGTTGCGGAAGCTGTGTCCGACATCGCTGTCGAGCCAGCGCGCTAGGGTTTTTTTCATCGGGGAGCGAAAAGATGGCGTCTATGGCCGGAAGCGAGCGGGCCGCCCGAAGGCGGCCCGCCATGGCATTACGGCTTGATGCTCATCCACTTGAAGTACATGAAGTTGTCGGCCAGCTGCGTCAGCTCGACCTTCTTGCTCACGCCCCAGGCCAGCGACTGCTGGTGCAGCGGCAGGTGGCCGACGTCGTCCATGTGGATCGTGAAGGCTTCCTTGATCATCGCGTCGCGCTTGCCCTTGTCGCTTTCCGACTGGATCTTCTTGGTCAGCTCGTCGAGCTTGGGATTGCAGTAGGCGCCCAGGTTGAACTGGCCCGTGCCCTTGTCGTCCGGGCAGGCGGTGAGCGACGACAGCGCGTTGTGCGCGTCATAGGTGGTCGGGGTCCAGCCCAGCAGGTAGAAGCTGGTGTCGCGGCGCAGGATCTTCGGGAAGTACGTGCCCTTGGTCTCGGTCGCGAGGTTGATCTTGACGCCGATCTTCGCGAGGTTGGAGGCCACGCTCTGGCAGATCTGGCCGTCGTTCACGTAGCGGTCGTTCGGGCAGTTCAGCGTGACTTCGAAGCCGTTCGGGTAGCCCGCATCGGTGAGCAGCTTCTTGGCGGCGTCGACGTCGAAGGGCAGGCGCTTGTCCTGCTGCTCGCTCCAGCCGTTGACACCCGGGCCGACCAGCAAGGCGGTCGGGCGCGAGGCGCCGCGCATCACGGTCTTCTGGATGCCGACGATGTCGATGGCCTGGAAGAAGGCCTGGCGCACGCGCTTGTCCTTGAACGGGTTCTTGCCCTTGACGCTCGAATAGAGCAGCTCGTCGCGCTTCTGGTCCATGCCCATGAAGATGGTGCGCAGCTCGGGGCCGGTGATCACGCGGGCATTGGGGCTGGCCGTGATGCGTGCGATGTCCTGCACCGGCACGGGCTCCATCACGTCGACCTGGCCCGACACCAGCGCGGCGACGCGGGTCGCCGGATTGGCGATCGGCGTGAAGATGATCTCCTGCGCGTTGCCTTCGATCTTGCCCCAGTAGTTGGCGTTGCGCGTGAACACGGTGCGGACATCGGGCTGGCGCTCGCGGACGCGGAACGGACCGGTGCCGTTGGCCTTGAACGACGCGGTGTTCTCGATGCCCTTGCGCTTGTCGACCGGCTTGGCGGCGCCGTTCTCCTCACACCACTTCTTGCTCATGATCATGGTCAGCGAGATCACGTCGGGCAGGATCGGGAAGGCGCCATTGGTCTCGATCTCGACCGCCAGGTCGCCCACCTTGCGCACTTCCTTGATGTCGCTCAGCGTGGCCTTCATGTCGGAGCCGTCGCCCTTGGCGCGGGCGAAGCTGAAGACCACGTCGTCGGCGGTGAACGGCGTGCCGTCGTGGAACTGCACGCCCTTGCGCAATTCGAAGCGCCAGACGTTGGGCGAGGTCTGCTTCCAGCTGGTGGCCAGGAGCGGCGCCAGGCTCAGGTCCTTGTTGCGGCCGGTCAGGGTCTCGTAGACATTGGCCGCGACGCTGAGCTGCAGCGATTCGTTGAGCGAATGCGGATCGAGCGACAACGCGTCGCCCTGGTTGGCGATGCGGATCGTCTGGGCACCGGCCATCAGGCTCGCGGTCGCCAGCACGGACAGGATCGCGGCCGCGACCACGCTTTTCTTCAGACTCATGGGAAGCACTCCTCGGGTTGGAAAGATTCAGGCGGCCGTCGAGACGGTCCTGTTTTTTGTGGTGCCGGCCTTGGCGGCCAGCGGCATGCCCTGCTCGACCAGGCCCGCGTGCAAGGCGGCGCCCAACGGCAGAATCTCGTCGTTGAAGTCGTACTGGCTGTTGTGCAGAAAAGCGCCGCCGCGGGCGTCCTGACCGATGCGCAGGTAGGCGCCGGCTTTCTTCTGCAGCATGAAGGAGAAATCTTCGGCGCCCATGCTGGGCTCCATGTTGCGCTCGACGTTGTGCGCGCCCACCAGGGCCTGCGCGACGTCGCCAGCGAACTGGGCCTCGGGGGCCGTGTTGATGGTGGCCGGATAGATGCGCTCGAACTTCACCTGGGCGGTGGCGCCGAAGCCCGCGGCCACCGCGCTGCTGAGTTCGACCAGGCGCCGCTCGACCTGCTCCTGCACGCGCGAACTGAAGGTGCGCACGGTGCCGACCAGCGTCGCCTTGCCCGGCACCACGCTCATCGCGCCCAGGTCGCCGGCGTGCACGGCGCAGATGCTGACCACCGCGGCATCGATCGGCCGCACATTGCGCGACACGATGCTCTGCACCGCCGTGATGATGTGGGCCGACACCACCACCGGGTCGACCGTCAGATAGGCATGAGCCCCGTGGCCGCCCTTGCCCGTGACTTCGATGGTGATGCGATCGGCCGCCGCCATCATCGCGCCGCGATTGATGCCGACCGTGCCGGCCGGCATGCCGGGCCAGTTGTGCATGGCATAGACCGAGTCGACCGGAAAGCGGTCGAACAGTCCGTCCTCGATCATCACCCGGGCGCCCGCGAAACCTTCCTCGCCGGGCTGGAAGATGAGCACCGCGGTGCCGTCGAAGTTGCGCGTCTCGGCCAGGTAGCGCGCGGCGCCAACCAGCATCGCGGTATGGCCGTCGTGGCCGCAGCCATGCATCAGGCCCTGCTTGCCCGAGCGCCACTCGAAGTCGTTGTCCTCGGCCATCGGCAGCGCATCCATGTCGGCGCGCAAGCCCAGCATGCGGCCGCTGGCCGTGCTGCGGCCACGGATCACGCCCACCACGCCGGTCTTGCCGATGCCGGTGTGGATCTCGTCCACGCCGCAGGCCTTCAGCGCCTCGTGGACGCGGCCCGAGGTGTAGACCTCTTCGAAGCCGAGTTCGGGATGCGCGTGCAGGTCGCGCCGGAACGCGGTCAGTTCGGGATGGAGGCGCGCGATGTGCGCAAAGGGCCTGCCGGCCGCCTGCAGTCGGGGTTCAGTCATTCAGTGGCCTCCGGCGTTGCTGATCCTCAACCTCGGATCGACCACGAAATAGAGCAGATCGACCACGAGATTGATGACGACGAAGATGAGGGCGATCAGGCAGAGGTACGCGGCCATCACGGGGATGTCGGCGAAGGTCACTGCCTGGATGAACAGCAGCCCCATGCCGGGCCACTGGAATACCGACTCGGTGATGATCGAGAACGCGATCAGGCCGCCGAGCTGCAGCCCGGTGATGGTCATCACCGGCACCAGCGTGTTCTTGAGCGCATGACCGAAATGGATCGCGCGGTCGGACAGGCCCCGTGCCCGCGCGAACTTGATGTAGTCGGCGCGCAGCACTTCGAGCATCTCGGCGCGCACCAGCCGCATGATGAGCGTCAGCTGGAAGATCGCCAGCGTGATCGCGGGCAGCACGATGTGCATCCAGCCATCGGACTTCAGCAGGCCGGTGCTCCACCAGCCCATCTGCACCGTCTCGCCGCGGCCGAAGCTCGGGAACCAGCCCAGGTGCACCGCGAACACCAGGATCAGCAGGATGCCGATCAGGAAGGTCGGCAGCGAGACGCCGAGCAGCGACAGCGTCATGAAGACCTGGCTGGTGACGCTGCCGCGCCGCAGCGCCGTGTAGACGCCCATCGGGATGCCGATGACCAACGCCAGCACCGCAGCCACCAGCGACAGTTCGAGCGTCGCGGGGAAGCGCTCGCCGATCAGCCGCGAGACCTTGGCGCCCTGCCGCAGGCTGAGGCCGAACTCGCCTTGCGCCGCATTGACCAGGAAGTGCCAGAACTGCACGAAGAAGGGCTTGTCGAGCCCCAAGGCGGCGCGCAGTTCGCGGATCTGCTCGGGCTTGGCGTCCTGGCCGAGCAGGAAGACGACCGGATCGCCCACGTACTGGAACAGGAGGAAGGCGAAGAAGGCAACCGCGACCATGACGATCACGGCCTGGATCAGGCGGCGCAGTACGAAAGCAATCATTCAGAAACAAGAGTGACCAATGATGCTAGCAGAGCAAGCTGCGTGCCCAAGGGGGAGTTCCCCGGGGGTGCGCCGCCGGTTCGGCCATGAAAAAAGCCACTCGACTTTCGTCGAGTGGCTTTCAAGACTTCCCATTGATGCTGGCTTGCGCCAGCGTCAGATCAGAAAGCGTGACGGATACCGAAGTCGTAGCCGGTCGAGCTCTTCGGCACGCCGGTAACAACGGTGGCGCTCGACGAGAAGAAAGCCGGGCCGCCCAGCACCAGGTCAGCACCGTCCTTGTTGTTGATGTACGCCACCGTTGCGTACAGGGCCGTACGCTTCGACAGGTTGTGCACATAGCCCAGGGCAAACTTGTCAGCCTTGGCGTCGTCATTGAAACCGAGGAACGGATTGGCCGGGTTGATCAGCGAACCGGTGTTCTTGTAGTTGACTGCCGAGTACGACAGGCGAATCAGGCCAGGACCGACAGGAACGGTCGCACCGATCAGCCAGCCGTCAGCGCCGGGGTTACGCCAGCCGAACGGGTTGGTCACACCAGCGATGAAGCCCGTCGAGCTCTCTTGCTTGAGTTCAGCATTCGAGTATTCACCGAACAGCTTAACCACGCCGAAGTCGTACGAAGCACCGAGGTTCCAGGTGTTCAGGTTGTTCGTCGTACCTGCGTAGAAGTTCGAGGCGATGGTGCTTTGGCCGTAGGCCAGTGCGACGTCCAGGGGACCGTTGGCGTAGCCGATGCGACCACCACCGTAGCGGCCAGCACGCTCATTGCCAGGAACGAGCAGCAGCGCGGGGTTGTTCACGATGGCCAGCGAGCCGGGAGGGGTCAGGCCGCCCGGATCGTAGCTGGTCTTCTCGTTGAACGAGTACATCACCTGGCCATAGAAACCACCCAGGTTCGGCGGCAGGAAGTAGCCGACCGAGTTGCTGGCGCGAACGTAGTTCTGGTTCGCGGTGAAGCCACCCGTACGGGCGCCGTTGCTGCTGAAACCGTTGGCGGTGGAGATCAGGTTGGTACCGACGCCGTTGGTGCCGAACGGATCGAACACGGTGTCGTTCCAGAACGTCGGGGTGTAGTCGCGACCGAGGCGCACTTCACCGAAGTTGCCCGACAGGCTGACCGTCGAACGACGGTTGAAGTTCAGGCCACCACCGGTAGCAGCACCGGTGCCGTCATCGTTGTTCATGCCGGCTTCGAGCCAGAAGCTGGCAGCCAGGCCACCACCGAGGTCTTCCGTACCACGGAAGCCCAGACGGCTGGAGTTGTAGCCCGAATTGGTCAGCCGCGTCTGGCTGGTCGTGACGCTCTGGACGCCGAAGACCGGCAGGCCATTGACGTTGCCCAGGAACACCGGCTGGTCGGTCTTGTTCGAAATGCCGTTGATCGTGGCGTCAACCACACCGAACAGGGTGACCGACGACTGAGCCGAGGCAATACCGGCAACAGCCAGAGCAGCCAGGGCAACTAGAGATTTTTTCATTGCAAGTTTCTCCAAGGTTAAACATAGGGCTCCGGTGCGAAGGGCTCACCGTGACTGGCACTTTGTGCTCCCACCGGACCCCGGGCCAACCTCCTTTTGGGAAGTTGTCGCTATTGCACCAGAGCCGCTTCGGGAGGGCAAAGCAATTCGCCCGAAAAGGCGGCCGGGCGAGGCGTTTCGTTGCAGCGGTGCAACAAAGCTTTGGCCCACTTGTCCGCTTCATGATGTGGAACGTTTGCGCTCCATGCACGTGACATTTTGTACATCGGTTCCAATCGCTTCATGTACCGAACGCTCGACTCCGTCCTGGGCGCGGCCGACGCGGCGCTGCGCACTCTTTTTGCCAAGCCGCACGCGACGCGGGCGCTGCCCGCGCCCGCGGTGGCTGGCGGCAGCCTGAGCGAGGCCGAGCGGCGCGAGGCCGGCGCCCTGATGCGGGTCAACCATGTCGGGGAGGTGTGCGCACAGGCACTCTATACGGCACAGGCGGCGGTCACGCGGGACCCTGCCCTGCGGCGGCACTTCGAAGAGGCGGCGCGCGAGGAAACCGACCACCTGGCCTGGACCCAGCAGCGGATCGACGACCTGGGGAGCCACGCGTCAGTCCTGAACCCGCTCTGGTACCTGGGCGCATTCGGGCTCGGACTGGTGGCGGGCCGCTTCGGGGATGCGACCAGCCTGGGCTTCGTGGCCGAGACCGAGCGCCAGGTCGAAGCGCACCTCGATGGCCATCTCGACCGCCTGCCGGCGGCCGACACCGCCTCGCGCGCCGTGGTCGAGCAGATGAAAGTGGACGAGGCCCGTCACGCGGCCCAGGCCTGGAACGCCGGGGCCAAGGAACTGCCGGCGCCGGCGAAGGCCTTGATGCGGATAGCGTCCCGTGTGATGACCACGGTCGCGCACAGGATCTGAATCAGGCCTCCACCAGGTCGAAACTCGTCGTGATCTCGGCCGTCTTGCCGAGCATGATGGTGGCCGAGCAGTAGGTGTCGTGGCTGAGGGCGATCGCGCGTTCGACCGCCGCCGCCGGAATGCCCTTGCCCGCCACCGTGAAGTGCATGTGGATCTTGGTGAAGACCTTGGGATCTTTTTCGGCCCGCTCGCTGGTCAGTTTGACACTGCAGCGCTCGACCTGGTGCCGGCCGCGCTTGAGGATGTGCACGACGTCGTAGGCGGTGCAGCCGCCGGTCCCGGCCAGCACCGTCTCCATCGGCCGGGCAGCCAGGTTCTGGCCGCCGTTCTCGGGCTTGGCGGCATCCGGCGCGCCATCCATCATGAGGACATGGCCGCTGCCGGTCTCGGCGACGAAGCCCATCGCCGATCGCGTGCCGGCGTTGCCGGTCCAACTTACTGTGCATTCCATCTTCAGCTCCGAAAAGTCGTCGCGCGAGCGGGGAAATCACCGCACGACGTGATTGAGTGTTCAAAAAAAGCAACGGGCGTGTTGCATTGCAGCAATCAACCGATATACTTTATTTCATCGCACATCCACAGATGTGCACCGGTTGTCTCCTCCACCCTCCCAATTGGTGGATTTAGCCCCGAGCCGCAAGGCCCGGGGCTTTTTTCTTGGGGTCAGGCCGACGCGTCGACGAGGCCTATGATCGCGGCCCTATGTCCTCCCCGACCCCGCCCCTTACCCCTGCCGACTACCTCAAGAAGATCCTGACTGCGCGCGTCTACGACGTGGCGGTCGAATCGGCGCTCGAACCGGCGCGCGCCCTGAGCGCCAGGCTCGGCAACACCGTGCTGCTCAAGCGCGAGGACCAGCAGCCCGTCTTCAGCTTCAAGCTGCGCGGCGCCTACAACAAGATGGCGCAGCTGAGCGCCGAGCAACTCGCCGCCGGCGTGATCTGCGCTTCGGCCGGCAACCATGCGCAAGGCGTGGCCCTGGGCGCGCGCAAGCTCGGGGCGCGGGCCGTGGTGGTGATGCCGGTGACCACCCCGCAACTGAAGATCGACGCGGTGCGCGCGCTCGGCGGCGAGGTGCACCTGCACGGCGACAGCTATTCGGACGCCTATGGCTATGCGCTCGAGCAGCAGAAGCTGCACGGGCTCACCTTCGTGCACCCGTTCGACGACCCGGACGTGATCGCCGGCCAGGGCACGATCGCGATGGAAATGCTGCGCCAGCACCAGGGGCCGCTGCACGCGGTGTTCGTCGCCATCGGCGGCGGCGGCCTGATCTCGGGGGTGGCCAACTACATCAAGGCGCTGCGGCCCGAGATTCGCGTGATCGGCGTGCAGATGAACGACTCGGACGCGATGATGCAATCGGTCGCCGCCCACCAGCGCGTGACGCTGCCGGACGTCGGGCTGTTTTCCGACGGCACGGCGGTCAAGCTGGTCGGCGAGGAGACCTTCCGCATCTCGAGCGAACTGGTGGACGAATTCATCACGGTCGACACCGATGCGGTCTGCGCCGGCATCAAGGACGTCTTCATCGACACCCGCAGCATCGTCGAGCCGGCCGGTGCGCTCGCGGTGGCGGCGATCAAGCAGTACGTCGAGGCCCGCGGCACGCGCGGCGAAACCTATGCCGCGATCCTCTGCGGCGCCAACATGAACTTCGACCGCCTGCGCTTCGTGGCCGAACGCGCGGAGGTCGGCGAGGAGCGCGAGGCGCTGTTCGCGGTGACGATCCCCGAGGAGCGCGGCAGCTTCCGCCGCTTCTGCGAACTGGTCGGCCAGCTGCCCGGCGCCTCGCGCAACGTGACCGAATTCAACTACCGCATCAGCGACTCGAAGGAAGCCCATGTGTTCGTCGGCCTGACGACCTCGGCGCGCGGCGAATCGACCACCATCGCCGACACCTTCGTGGCGAATGGCTTCGGTGCCATCGATCTCACGCACGACGAGCTCGCCAAGGAACACATCCGCCACATGGTGGGCGGCCGCACCAGCCTCGCGCAAGAAGAGCGGCTGCTGCGCTTCGTCTTCCCCGAGCGGCCGGGGGCGCTGCTGAAGTTCCTGAGCCTGCTGGGGCCGAACTGGAACATCAGCCTGTTCCACTACCGCAACCAGGGGGCCGACTACGGACGCATCCTGGTCGGGCTGCAGGTGCCCGCGGCCGAACACGAGGCCTTCGATGCCTTCCTCCAGACGCTGGGCTACCCGTTCGTGGAGGAAACCGACAACCCGGTGTACCGGCTCTTTCTGATCTAGTTGTCTTGCGTCAGTTCTGCGGCGGCAGGGGCGCGGGCGGGGTCATGGTCGCCAGCGGCCGCGTCGGCAGCTGCAGCGTGAAGGCGGCCGCCGAGCCGGCGCTGGCGCCCAGGGCGGCGGCCCGGGCTTCGAGCGACTGCAGCACGTAGCCGTCGGCCACCGTGGCGCCGACCCGGAACGGCCGCGGCGGCTTGCCGTCGACGGCGATCAGCGCCACACCCCGCTGGTCGGCATCGGCCACCACGCCCAGGAGCGCGAAGCGGCTGGCGGCCTCGGGCGTCGGCGCCGTTGCGGCGGGGGTCGACACGGCGCCCAGCATCCGCGCCACCGCGGCCGGATCGGGCGCCGCCTGCGGCGTGCCGGCCACCGGCGGCGGGGCCGGCGCGTCGGCCGGCGCAGCCAGCCGCAGGCCCCAGAACACGACGCTCGCCGCGGCCAATGCCCAGAGGGCGGTCGTGGCGGCGGCCGCGGGCCAGCGAGGGGAGGCGTAAGGGACTGACATGAGGCCGGATTATCATTCCTCCATGCCCATTTCCATCCGCTATCCCGCCCGCGCACTCCAGCGCGGCTTCACCTTGATCGAGTTGATGGTGGTGCTGGTCATCATCGGCGTGCTGGCCGCGCTGATCGTGCCTAACGTGATCGAACGGGCCGATGACGCCCGGGTCACCGCGGCCAAGACCGACGTCAACAACCTGATGCAGGCGCTCAAGCTGTACCGGCTCGACAACCAGCGCTACCCGAGCGCCGAGCAGGGGCTGCAGGCGCTGATCGCGCGCCCCACCAGCGGCCCGGCGGCACCCAACTGGAAGCCCTATGTCGAGAAGCTGCCGAACGACCCCTGGGGCCGCCCGTACCAGTACCTGAATCCGGGCGTCAAGGGCGAGATCGACGTGTTTTCGCTCGGCGCCGACGGTGAGCCCGGTGGCGAAGGCAAGAATGCCGACATCGGCAGCTGGCAGTAGCGCGCACTGCCGCCAACCCGTTCACGGCCGGCCCGGCGCGAGCGGTTTCACGCTGTTCGAGCTGCTGGTGGTGATCGCGATCATCGCGCTGGCCACCGCCGGTGTCGGGCTCTCGCTCAGGGACTCCGGCCAGGCCACGCTCGACCGCGAAGCCGAGCGGCTCGCCGCCCTGCTCGAATCGGCGCGGGCGCAGTCGCGTGCCAGCGGCGTCGCGGTGCGCTGGCGCGCCACGCCCGATGGGCCCGGCAACTTCAGCTTCGACGGCCTGCCACCCGGCGCGCTGCCGACGAACTGGCTGAGCGGCGGCATCTCGGCCCAGGCGATCGGGGTCGACGGCCGGGCCGTGGGCGCGCTGCAGCTGGGCCCCGACCCGATCATCGCCGCGCAGCAGGTGCTGCTGACCTCCGACGCGCTGCCCGATCGCAGCCTGCGCATCGGCACCGACGGCCTGCGCCCCTTCACGGTGGTGGCGCCATGAGGCGAACCTGCCGGGCCGCGCGCGGCTTCACCCTGATCGAGGTGCTGGTCGCCCTCGGCATCGTCGCCATCGCGCTGATGGCCGGCACCCAGGCCACGATGGCATTGACGCGCAACGCGCAGCGGCAGACGGACGTGATGCTGGCCCAGATCTGCGCCGAGAACGAGCTGATCAAGGCCCGGCTGGCACGGCAGATGCCGCCCGTGGGCGACGCCGGCGGCGTCTGCACGCAGGCCAGCCAGAGTTTCGGCGTGACCGTGACGACCACGTCGACGCTGAATCCGAACTTCCGCCGGGTCGACGTCCAGGTGCGCGACGCCTTCGACGCGCCGGTGCTGCGGCTGTCGACGGTGGTGGGGCGCTACTGATGAGGCGCCAGGCCCGCGGATTCACGCTGATCGAGCTCCTGGTGGCGATCGCCGCCATGGCGCTGCTGGCCCTCATGAGCTGGCGCGGGCTCGATGCGATGGGACGTGCCCAGTCGCTGAACCGGGAGCGCGGCGACGCCGTGCTGACGCTGCAGACCACGCTGTCCCAGTGGAGCGCCGACCTCGACGCCATGGTGGCGCTGCCGCAGACCTCGGCGATCGACTGGGATGGCCGCGTGCTGCGGCTCACGCGCCGCAGCACCGACAGTGCGACGCCGGTGGTCTTCGTCGCCGCCTGGACGCTGCGGCCGGACCCTGCCGGCGGCACCCACTGGCGGCGCTGGCAATCGCAGGGTTTCACGACCCGCCCCGAATGGCAGCAGGCCTGGGCCCAGGCCGCCGCCTGGGCGACCGACGGCGGCAGCGGCACCGGGGGCGCAGACGTCGACCTGATTCCGCTCGACAGCTGGCAGCTTGCCTACTTCCGCAACAACGCCTGGACCCCGGCCACGAGCGCCGAGGCGCTCGGCGCCACCACGCCGATGCCGGATGGCGTGCGCCTGACGCTGGCCCTGCCCCAGGGACCGGCGCTCGCGGGCCTGGTCACCCGGGACTGGGTCCGGCCCAGCTTGACGGTGCCGAAGTCATGAAGACGCCGATGCACAAGGGGAAGCATGGCCGCCAGTTCGGCGCAGCGCTGCTCACGGCCATGCTGACCGTGACGCTGGTCGCCACCTTCGCCGCTGCCGCGCTCTGGCAGCAATGGCGTGCGGCCGAGGTCGAGGCCGCCGAGCGGGGCCGGACGCAGGCCGCCTGGGTGCTGGTCGGTGCACTCGACTGGTCGCGGCTGATCCTGCGCGAGGACGCCCGGGCGGCCGGCAGCAGCGGGGTCAATGCGGACTACCTGGCCGAGCCATGGGCGATCCCGCTCGAGGAGGCCAAGCTGACCACCTTCCTGGCGGCCGACAAGAACATCGCCAGCGACGCGCTGGAAGGGCTGCCCGACGCCTTCCTGTCGGGCCGCATCATCGACGCCCAGTCGAAGCTCAACGCGTTCAACCTGGTCGATGCCGGCAAGCCGGTCGCCACGTCGGTGGCCGCGTTCAAGAAACTGTTCCAGCTGCTCGGGCTGCCGGCCGAGGAGCTGGACCTGATGACCGCCAACCTGCGGCGCGCACTGCCGGCCGCCGCCAGCACCGCGGCCACCGGAACCACGGGCACTACAGGCACCACCAGCAGCGCGAGCAGCACCTCGACCCCGCAGACCACGACCCCGACCACCACCACCCCGACCACCACGGCGCCAGCCACCGTGACCGGCAGCGCCACCGGCCCCCTCGTGCCCCAGCGCACGGCCCAGCTGGTCTGGCTCGGCCTGTCGCCCTCTACCGCCGCGGCGCTGGAACCCTATGTCACGGTGCTGCCCACCCGGACACCGCTGAACCTCAACACCGCCAGCGCCGAAGCCATCTTCGCGAGCACGCCGGCCCTCGACCTCGCCGGCGCCAAACGCCTGGTCGCGGCCCGCACCCAGTCCTATTTCAAGACGCTGGCCGACGCCGGCGCGCTGGTCCAGCAGAGCTCGGCGCAGTTCGTGCCGGACCAGCACAGCGTGTCGACCACCTACTTCGAAGTACAGGCCCGCCTGCGCATCGACCGGACCTGGGTCGAGGAACAGACCCTGCTGCACCGAGTCGGCATCGACATCGGAATCGTGTGGCGAGAACGTGGCGCCGGCGCGACGCCGGAGCCGGCAAGATCCTGATGCAACACACCACCTGTCACCGAATGGGTCAAAAATAGTCGCAACGCCCGTTGCATCTGAAAGAGATGCTATCAATTCCGTAGCATCGCCAAGCGACCCTCTCCTACAATAGCGTCCCTTCACCCCTGTCCATGGCCTTGCTGCTTGTAACCATTCCTCTCGTTTCCGGCCCGGCGGCCGGCGAGTACGGCTGGGCGCTCTGGTCCAGCGATGGCCGCAAGCTGCGCTCGCAGGGCAGCGCGGCACCGGCCCTGTTGCCGAGCAGCGACGAAGTCATCCTCGGCGTGCCCGCCGCAGCACTGTCGTGGCACCAGGTCACCCTGCCCCAGGGCAGCATGAGCGGGGCCGTGCGGCTGCGCTCGGTGCTGAACGGCCTGCTCGAAGACCGCCTGCTCGACGATCCCGAAGCCCTTCATTTCGCCCTCGAACCGGGGGCGCGGGTGGCGGTGCCGGTCTGGGTGGCCGCCTGCAACCGTATCTGGTTGCGTGCCGCCGTGCAGGCGCTGGAGGCCGCCGGCCGGCGCGTGACCCGGATCGTTCCCGAGTTCACGCCCCAGCCGGCCGGCAGCCCGCCGATGGTGTTCGCGATCGGCGACCCGGACGCGGCGCTGTGCATCGTCTGCGGCACCGAGGGCGTGGCCACGCTGCCACTCGACGCCGCCGGCCTCGAGTTGGCCGGCCCCCTTCCCGCCGACACCACGGCACTGGCCGAGCCGGCGGTCGCCGAACTGGCCGAAAGCTTGCTCGGGCGCCGGCTGCCGATCGTCAAGCCGGCCGAGCGCTGGCTGCAGGCCAGCCGTTCGCCGTGGGACCTGGCGCAGTTCGACCTGGCATCGACGGGACGTGCACGCGCCGGCAAGAAGGCGGCCGCCATGGCGCGCGCGCTGTGGTACGGACGCCGCTGGCGGGCGGCGCGCTGGGGTGTGCTGGCCCTGCTGCTGGCGCAGTTCATCGGACTCAACGCCTGGGCCTGGAAGGAGCGCAATGCGCTCGACGCCAAGCGCGGCGCGGTGCGATCGCTGCTGACCCAGACCTTCCCCTCGGTCAAGCTGGTGGTCGACGCCCCGGTGCAGATGGCGCGCGAGGTCGCGGCCCTGGAGCAGGCCACGGGCGGCGTCACGCCGTCCGACCTCGAACCGATGCTGGTCGCGCTGGCGGCCAGCCTGCCGGCGGGCCGCGTGCCCACCGCGATCGATTTCAGCGCCGGCCAGCTGCGCCTGCGCGGCCTCGGCTTGCCGGCCTCCGAGTTCGCCGGCGTCAAGACCGCGCTGTCCTCGCGCGGCTACAGCGCGCGCACCGAGAGCGACCTGCTGCTGGTGCAGGCGGAGGCGCAGCGATGAAGTGGCTCGAAGCCCTCCAAGCGCGTTGGCAAACCTGGTGGCCCGAACTCGCGCCGCGCGAACAGCGCCTGATCGCGATCGCGGCCGCGCTGGTGGGCCTGGCGCTGGTCTGGTGGGTGGCCCTGGCGCCGGCCCTGGGCACCTTGTCCGCGGCTCCGGCCGAACACGCGAAGCTCGATGCGCAGCTGCAGCAGATGACGGCACTGCAGCGCCAGGCCAAGTCCTTGCAGTCGCAGCCCCGCGCCAGCCGCGACGACGCGATGCGCGCCCTCGAAGCCTCGGTGCGCGAGAACCTCGGGCCGAACGCCCAGCTTCAAACCGCCGGCGCCGGCGAGAACGCCACCATCGCACTGCGCAGCGCGCCGGCCGACGCGCTCGCCCAGCTGATCACGCAGGCGCGCAGCAATGCGCGCGCGGTGCCGCGCGAAGTGCACCTGACGCGCAGCAGCACGCCGCAGGCCGGACCCGCCGGCCCCGGGGCGGCGCCCGCGGCGCCTGCGGCTCCGGCCGCGCCGGCAGGACCGCCCCGTCCGCGTTGGGACGGCACCCTGGTCATGGGCCTGCCGGCCCGCTGAAAGCGCGCATGGCGATCCCGTCCACCCCCCGCCCGTCCGGCTCCGGCTGGCGCTGGGCCCTGCTCGGCGCCTGCATCGGCATCGCCCTCGCGCTGGCCGTGTTCGCGCCCGCGCGGTGGCTCGCAGCCGGCCTGGCGCAATGGAGCGACGGCCACCTGCAACTGATCAATGCGCGCGGCACGCTCTGGAACGGCACCGCCGGGGTCGTGTTCTCCAGCGGGGCGGGCGGCGCCGAATCGATCTCCCTGCCCGGCCAGCTGGGCTGGACGCTGCGGCCGCGCTGGGACGGCATCAGCGCCGCGCTCGACCTCCCCTGCTGCGCGGCCAAGCCGCTGGAATTCAAGGGACGCCCGCGCCCCGACGGGCTCGAGCTCGAGTGGCGCGACGGCCAGTCGCGCTGGCCGGCGGCGATGCTGGCCGGATTCGGCGCGCCCTGGAACACGCTCAAGCTCGAGGGCGCGCTCGACCTCTCGATGCAGGCGCTGGTGCTGCGCTGGAGCGGCCGCCAGCTGACGCTGGCCGGCCGGGCGACGCTCGACGCCACCGACATCTCTTCTAGCCTGTCGACCCTGAAGCCGATGGGCAGCTACCGGATCGCCCTCGAAGGCGGACCGGTGCCTTCGCTGCTCCTGACGACCCGCGAAGGCAGCCTGCAACTGAGCGGCAGCGGCCGCTGGAACGGCACGACGATGCGGTTCGACGGCGAGGCCAGCGCGGCGCCGGGCCGCGAAGACGCGCTATCGAACTTGTTGAACATCATCGGACGACGCGACGGCGCGCGCTCCCTCATCACACTGGGTTGACCATGACGAAGCCAAAGTCTTCTTCCGGCGTCCGCCTCGGCACCCTCGCGCTCGCCGCGCAGATGCTGATCGCGGCCTGCATTCCTTCCGCCTTCGCCCAGGACGTGCTGCGGCGCGGCGAGCCGATCACGCTGAACTTCAGCAACGCCGAGATCGAATCGGTGGCGCGCACCATGGCCGTCGTGACCGGGCGCGACGTGGTGGTCGACCCGCGTGTCAAGGGCACCATCACCCTGCAGACCGACCGCGCCATCGAACCGGCCGCGGCCTTCAACCAGTTCGCCGCCGCGCTGCGGCTGCAGGGCTTCGCCATCGTGCAGGCCGACGGCCTCTACAAGGTCGTGCCGGAGGCCGATGCCAAGCTGCAGAGCAGCACCGTGACGACCTCGACGCCCGCCGGGTCCAGCCTCAGCGGCAACCAGATCATCACGCAGGTCTTCAAGCTCAACTACGAGTCGGCCAACAATCTGCTGCCGGTGCTGCGCCCGCTGATCGCGCCGAACAACACGATCAACGTCAACCCGGGCAACAACTCGCTGGTGATCACCGACTACGCCGAGAACATGCGCCGGCTGGCACGCATCGTGGCCGCGCTCGACGTCCCGAACGCCGCCGACATCGAGGTGATCCAGCTGAAGAACTCGGTGGCGACCGACATGGTTCCGCTGGTAACGCGGCTCATCGAAGGCGGCAGCACGGGCCCCGGCGCCGCCGGCGCGCCGGGCCAGGCCGACTCATCGTTCCGCACCACGCTGCTGGCCGAACCCCGTGGCAACGCGATCATTCTGCGGGCGGCCAATCCGGCGCGCGCCCAGCTGGTGCGCACGCTGATCGACAAGCTCGACCGCCCGGCGATCGACACCGGCAACGGCGCCGCCGGGAATGTCTACGTGGTCTACCTCAAGAACGCCGACGCCGTGAGGCTGGCCGCGACCCTGCGCGCGGCGATCTCGGCCGAAGCGCGCGGCGGCTCGGGCACCGGCGCCAGCGGCGGCTCGCTCCAGGGCGGGGCTTCGCAGGTGGCGCCGCAGCTGGGCGCCAACCAGCAGAACGCCGGCGCGAGCAACGCGGCCACGGCGCCGGTCAACAACGCGAACCAGCCGTCGACCGGCGGCCAGATCCAGGCCGACCCCTCGACCAACTCGCTCATCATCACGGCCTCGGAACCGCAGTACCGGCAGATCCGCGCCGTGATCGACAAGCTCGATGGCCGGCGTGCGCAGGTCATGATCGAGGCGCTGATCGTCGAGGTCACGGCCAACAAGGCGGCGCAGTTCGGTGTCCAGTGGCAGTCGGCGGTCGGCAACAACGGCGTCATCGGCACCAACTCCAGCCTCTCCGGCGCCAACATCCTGACACTGACGGCCGCCCTGGTGGCAAAAACCCCGGCCGCCCTCACCACGCTCGGCACCGGACTCAACATCGGCATCGGACGCAAGTACAACGGCGACTACGTGCTGAACGCGATCGCCAACTTCTTCGCCAGCGACGCCGACGCCAACCTGCTGTCGACGCCCAATCTGCTGACCCTCGACAACGAGGAAGCCAAGATCGTGATCGGCCAGAACGTCCCGTTCGTGACCGGCCAGTTCACCAACACCGGTGCGGCCAACGGCTCGGTGAACCCGTTCACGACCATCGAGCGCAAGGACGTCGGCCTGACCTTGCGCGTGCGCCCGCAGATCAACGAGAACGGCACCGTGAAGATGGTGGTGTTCCAGGAGACCTCCACGGTGCAGGCCGGCACCGAGAACGCCCCCAACGGCCCGACCACCAACAAGCGCTCGATCGAATCCAGCGTGCTGGTCGAGGACGGCGGCCTGGTGATGCTCGGCGGCCTGCTGTCGGACGACTACAGCAACAACGTCGACAAGGTGCCGCTGGCCGGCGACATTCCGATCCTGGGCAATCTGTTCAAGAGCGAAAAAAGGGCGCGCACCAAGGTCAACCTGATGATGTTCCTGCGGCCGATGGTGATGCGCGACGGGGTGGCGACCACGAATGTCGCCAACGACCGCTACGACGCGATGCGCGTCCTGCAGCAGCGGGTGCAGCCCGACGACAACGTGATGCTGAACAACGTGACCTCGGCACCTCCCCTCCCGCCTCTGGCGACGACCCCGGTGCCCGACCAGCAACAGGGCCGGACGGAGGCCACGCCCCGGCTGGAGGGCGCCACCCTGATTCCGCTGCCGACGCCGCCGTCCCAGCGGCTGGCCCCCTCTCCGCTGAAGGGCGCATTGCCGCCGACGGCGGACCCGTCGAGCAGGCGCGAACTGCCCTAGCCGCAGGACACCGATCCGATGCGCTATCCCCTCCCCTACGCCTTCGCCCGTGGCCAGCAGCTGCTGCTGGAAGAGGCCGACGACGGCGCCCTCACGCTCTGGATGCCGAAGGTGCCGCCGCGCAGCGCGCTGGGCGAGGTGCTGCGCAAGTACCCGGTGAAGACCTTCGAGCCGCTGGCGCCCGAGCAGCTCGCCCAGCGGATCAGCGCGGCCTACGCCAAGGGCGAGTCGAATGCCGCCGCGGTGGTCAGCGAGGTGCAGGGCGACGCCGACCTCTCGCGCATGATGCAGGAGCTGCCGGCGGTCGAGGACTTGCTCGAATCGGCCGGCGACGCGCCGATCATCCGGATGCTCAATGCCCTGCTCACGCAGGCCGCGCGCGACGGCGCGAGCGACATCCACATCGAGCCCTACGAGCGGACCTCGTCGGTGCGCTTTCGCATCGACGGTTCGCTGCGCGAGGTGGTGCAGCCGAATCGCGCGCTGCATGCCGCGCTGATCTCGCGGCTGAAGATCATGGCCGACCTCGACATCGCCGAGAAGCGCCTGCCGCAGGACGGCCGCATCTCCTTGCGCATCGGCACCCGCGCGGTCGACGTCCGGGTCTCGACCCTGCCCTCGGCGCACGGCGAACGCGCCGTGCTGCGCCTGCTCGACAAGTCCGAGAGCAAGCTCACGCTCGAATCGGTGGGCATGCAGGGCGACACGCTGGCGCGCTTCGAACACCTGATCGGCCAGCCGCACGGCATCATCCTGGTGACCGGCCCGACCGGCTCCGGCAAGACCACCACGCTGTACGCCGCGCTGAGCCGGCTCGACGCCAGCAGCAGCAACATCATGACGGTCGAGGACCCGATCGAGTACGAGCTGCACGGCGTCGGCCAGACCCAGGTCAACGCCAAGATCGACCTGACCTTCGCCAAGGCGCTGCGGGCCATCCTGCGCCAGGACCCGGACGTCATCATGATCGGCGAAATCCGCGACTTCGAGACCGCCCAGATCGCGATCCAGGCCTCGCTCACCGGCCACCTGGTGCTGGCCACGCTTCACACCAACGATTCGGTCAGCGCCGTGACGCGCCTGACCGACATGGGCGTGGAGCCCTTCCTGCTGAGCTCCTCGCTGCTGGGCGTGCTGGCCCAGCGGCTGGTCCGCAAGCTGTGCCCGGTGTGTTCGCCGGCCGCCGGCCACGAGGCCCAGCCCGTGGGCTGCGAGGCCTGCGGCCACACGGGCTACCAGGGGCGCACCGGCATCTTCGAGCTGCTGGTGGCCGACGAAACCGTGCAGTCGCTGATCCACAACCGAGCGCCCGAAAGCCAGCTCTTCGTGGCGGCCGAGCGCGGCGGCCTGCGTTCGATGCGCGAGGACGGCGAACGGCTGGTCCAGGCCGGCATCAGCTCGCGCGCCGAATTGCTTCGCGTGACCCGCGACTGACGCCCGATGCCCGCCTATTCCTTCGAAGCGATCGACGCCCAGGGCGTGGCGCGCAAGGGCGTGCTCGAGGCCGACACGGCCCGCAGCGCGCGCGGGATGCTGCGGGCCCAGGCGCTGATCCCGCTGTCGGTGACGGCGGTCGGCAGCGTCGAGAGCGGCGTGCCGCAGACCCGCAACTGGCGTCGCATGTTCGGCGGCGGCCGCATCTTCAACTCGACCACGCTGGCGGTCTGGACCCGGCAGATCGCCGGCCTGGTGTCCTCCGGCCTGTCGCTCGAACGGGCGCTCACCGCGCTGACCGACGAGGCCGAGACCGAGGCCCAGCGCAACCTGGTCGCCTCGCTGCGGGCCGAGGTCAATGCCGGCGCGCCCTTCGGCCGTGCGCTGTCGCAGCACCCGCGCGAGTTCTCGCCGATCTACGTCGCCGTGATCGGCGCCGGCGAGCAGAGCGGCAACCTGGGCCTGGTGCTCGAACGGCTGGCCGACGACCTGGAGCAGCGCCAGGCGCTGCAGCAGAAGCTGGTCGGCGCCGCCCTCTACCCGGCGATCGTGACCTTGGTGGCGATCGTCATCGTGGTCTTCCTGGTCAGCTACGTGGTGCCGCAGGTCGCCAACGTCTTCGCCGGCACCAAGCGCGCGCTGCCGATCCTCACGGTGGCGATGCTGGCGCTGAGCGCCTTCGTCCGCAACTACGGCTGGCTGATGCTGATCGCCGTCGTGGTCGCGGCCGTCGCTGCCCGGATGGCGCTGGCGCGCGCCGCCATCCGCGAGCGCTTCGACGCCGCCTGGCTCAACCTGCCGCTGGTCGGCAAGCTGGCGCGCGGCTACAACGCGGCGCGCTTCGCCAGCACGCTGGCGATGCTGGCGACCGCCGGCGTGCCGATCCTGCGCGCACTGCAGGCGGCTTCCGAGACGCTCAGCAACAGCGCCATGCGCGCCGATGCGCTCGATGCGCTGGTGCTGGTGCGCGAAGGGGCGCCGCTGGCCTCGGCGCTGGCGCAGAAGAAGCGCTTTCCGGGCATCGTCTCGATGTTCGCGCGCCTCGGCGAACAGACCGGCACGCTGCCGCTGATGCTGCAGCGCGCGGCCAACCAGCTCGGCGCCGAAGTGCAGCGCCGCGCGATGCACCTGGCGACCATCCTCGAGCCGCTGCTGATCGTGGCGATGGGCGGGGTCGTGATGCTGATCGTGCTGGCGGTGCTGATGCCGATCATTCAACTGAATCAATTCGTCAAGTAGCCATGGCGGCCTCCCTCGACGACAAACTGGTGGTGGCGATTTCCTCGCGCGCCCTGTTCAACCTCGAGGAAGAAAACCGCATCTTCGAATCGGGCGACGACGCCGGCTACATGAAGCTGCAGCTCGAGCGGCTCGACGTGCCGGCCCAGCCGGGCATCGCCTATTCGCTGGTGCGCAAGCTGCTGCGCTTCAACGAAGGCGGCCAGCAGCGGGTCGAGGTCGTGATCCTGTCGCGCAATGACCCGGTGTCGGGCATGCGGGTGTTCCGCTCGGGCGTGGCCAACGGCATCTCGCTGCAGCGCGGCGTGTTCACGCAGGGCCGGCCGCCCTTCGGCTACCTGCGGCCGCTGCGCGCCCACCTGTTCCTGTCGGTCAATGCCGAGGACGTCCGCGAGGCGCTGGTGGCGGGCTTTCCCGCGGCCCGGGTGCTGGTCGAGTCGGTGCGGGCGAGCGACGCCTACCCCAACGAGGTGCGCATCGCCTTCGACGGCGACGCAGTGCTGTTCAGCGACGAGGCCGAGCGCGTGTTCCAGGCCGAGGGCCTGGACGCCTTCCAGTTGCACGAGTCCTCCAAGGCCGGGCTGCCGCTGCCCGAAGGCCCGTTCAAGCCGCTGCTGGCGGCGCTGCACCGCCTGCAGCAGGCCGGCAGCCCCGAGATGCGCATCCGCACCGCGCTGGTCACGGCGCGCAGCGCGCCGGCCCACGAGCGCGCGATCCGCACGCTGATGAACTGGAACATCAAGGTCGACGAGGCCATGTTCCTCGGCGGCCTGCCCAAGGGCGAGTTCCTGCGCGAGTTCGAGCCCGACTTCTTCTTCGACGACCAGACCGGCCACGTCGACGCCGCGGCGCGTCATGTGCCCTCGGGGCACGTGGCCAGCGGCATCAGCAATCCGCGGTAGGGCCTGTTCACACTACTTCCGGGGTCGCGAAGGTATGCCAGGGCGGGCCAATCAAGGCGCGCGACGCCGCATGTCCGTTGGCACATGCAAGGAGCGCAACG